>JBCNOJ010000528.1:0-3003 GCA_039593925.1 Acidovorax sp. | reverse complement strand
CAGCACGATGAGCGGGCGGTCGGTGGCGGGCAGCAGCGCCAGGCGCTGGTGCGTGGCATCCAGAAAGCCACACATCTCTTCGGACGTTTCGCCCTTGATGCGCATGGCCAGGCAGAAGGCGCCGATTTCCAGGTCGGTCACGGCGCCGTCCAGCACCTGGCCGAACAGGTCGGTGGCCTGCTCGCGCGACAGCGGCTTGGCGCCGCGCGCGCCGCGTCCGATTTCCTTGATGTACTGGGCGATGGCCATGGTTCTTGGTGGCGGGACTTGTGAAACAGGGCTTCAGCGTCGTTGTTTCGGCTTGCCGTACAGGCGTACTGTCTGCGCCGAAAGCGCCTAGCTGCAGCCCTGTTGCACAAGTCCTGGTGGGGTTTGTTGGTCTGAGGACTATTTTCCTGCAAGCAAGAGAACTTTTGGTTATATGACGGCCTGCGCGAGCGACTTGGATGCCAGTGGCCCCGTGGCCCGCACCATGCGCTTGAGTTCGGGCACACACGAGCCGCAGTTGGTGCCGCAGCGCAGTTGGCCCTGAAGCTGTGCCAGGCGGTCGTCGTCTGTGCCGTGGCAGTGCGCCAGTTGGGCGGTGATGGCGGCGTCTGTCACGTTGAAGCAGGTGCACACCGGCTTGCCGCGCGACTGTACGGCCACGGGGGCCTTGGCGCCGGGCACCAGCAGCAGGCGGCCGTAGGTCTGTGCGGGCAGTTCTTCCTGCAGCAGGGTCTTGAGCCAGCCTTCTGCGCTGGTGTCGCCTGCGAGCACGATGCCTTCGAGCGTAGTGTTGTCGCCCTGGCGCGCCAGCCTTGCGGCCCGGCGCTGGCCGCGTTTTTTGTCGGCATAGCGCAGCGTGTCGGCGCCTGTCATGCCCAGCAGGGCTTCGATCTGTGCGATGAGCGCGTCGGGCGGCGGCTCGTGGTCGGCGGCGCGCAGCAGCACCCCGGTGCGCTCACGGCCGGGCTCATCCAGCGGGGTGTTGTTGCTGAAGGGCACGCAGCTCGCGAACGGGAACTGCGCCATCAGGGCAGACAGCGCTTCGCGTGTGGCCTGGGTTTTTTCGGCGGGCAGCCAAGCCATGGCCAGCAGCGTCCACGGTAGTTCGGCCTTGAGCACCTTGACGGCCGCGTGTTTGAGTTCGGGCTGTTTGGAGGTGGGGCAGAACGCCGAGGTGGTGAGCGCATTCACGCCCGCCAGCCGCTCGCCGGTGGAGGACACGCCGCTCAAAAACTCGCTGCCCCAATGCATGGCCATAAACACCTGCGAGAGGCCCAGCGTGGTGTCGGCCTGTACTGGCACCACGATGGAACCGCGCTTGCTGGTCACGTGCACCAGGTCGCCGCTGGCCAGCTTGCGCCGCTCCATGTCCTGCGGGTGCATTTGCAGGCTGGGTTCGGCCACATGGCCAAACAGACGGCCCAGCGTGCCGGTGCGGGTCATGCCGTGCCACTGGTCGCGCAGGCGGCCGGTGGTCAGGCTGAAGGGGTAGCGCGACTCGCGCTGCTCCGCGGTGGGCTGCCATGCGTGGGCGGCAAAACGCGCGCGGCCATCAGCGGTGGGGAAGACGCCGTCTTCGTACAGGCGGGCCTTGCCGGTGGTGTTGCCTTCAGGCAGCGGCCACTGCTGTGGGCCTGCAGATTCGAGCATCTCCCACGACAAGCCGGTGATGTCCAGGTCGCGCCCGCGTGTGCTTTCTCGGTGTTCGTTCCAGACCGCTTCGGCACCTGCATCGGCAGCGTCTGTGGCGTAGGGGAACAGCGTGGGCGCGCCAGGCCGCAGGCGCGCCTCCAGCTGGTGCGCAAACTGCACCGCAATGGCCCAGTCGTGCCGCGCCATGCCGGGCGCAGGCACGGCAGTGCGCACGCGCGAGATGCGGCGCTCACTGTTGGTCACCGTGCCGGTCTTCTCGCCCCAGGTGGTGGCGGGCAACAGCAGGTCGGCAAAGGCGCAGGTGGCCGCCGTGGCAAAAGCCTCCTGCACCACCACAAACTCGGCACGCTGCAGCGCGCGGCGCACGGTGGCCTGGTTGGGCATGCTTTGCGCGGGGTTGGTGCAGGCAATCCACAGGGCCTTGATCTCTCCGTCTGCAGCGGCCTGGAACATCTCCACCGCCGTCTTGCCCTGCTTGCTGGGCACATCGGCAACGCCCCACAGCGCGGCGACTTCGGCGCGGTGCTGCGGGTTGGCCAGGTCGCGGTGGGCGCTGAGCAGGTTGGCCAGGCCACCCACCTCGCGCCCGCCCATGGCGTTGGGCTGGCCCGTCAGGCTGAAGGGGCCGGCGCCGGGCTTGCCGATCTGCGCCGTGGCCAGGTGCAGGTTGATGAGCGCGGCGTTTTTGGCCGTGCCGCTGGTGCTCTGGTTCAGGCCCTGGCAGTACAGACTCAACGTAGCTTTGGACGTGGCAAACCACTTGGCGGCCGTGGTCAGGTCGGCCACCGAAATGCCACACACCTGGGCCACGCGCTCGGGCGTGGCTTCGCGCACCAGGGCCTTGAGTTCGTCAAAGCCCGTGGTGTGCGCGGCGATGTATTCGGCGTCGGTCCAGCCCTCCCACAGCATCAGGTGCAGCATGCCGTTGAACAGCATCACGTCGCTGCCGGGCTGGATGGGCAAAAACAGGTCGGCCATGCCGGCCGTGTCGGTGCGGCGCGGGTCGGCCACGATGACCTTCATGCCCGGGTTGGCGGCGCGTGCGTCTTCGATGCGGCGGAACAAGATGGGGTGCGCCCAGGCCGCGTTGCTGCCCACGATGAACAGGCACTGCGCGTGGTTCACGTCGTCGTAGCAGGCGGGCGGCGCGTCGGCACCCAGGGTCTGCTTGTAGCCTGCTACGGCGCTGCTCATGCACAGTCGCGAGTTGGTGTCGATGTTATTGGTGCCGATCAGGCCCTTGGCGAGCTTGTTGAAGACGTAGTAGTCCTCGGTCAGCAACTGGCCGGAGACGTAGAAGCCCACCGCGTCGGGGCCATGCTGCGTGATGACGCCTGCAAAGCGCTGTGCCGCCGTGTCGAG
>JBCNOJ010000527.1:0-3013 GCA_039593925.1 Acidovorax sp. | reverse complement strand
TTCGATTTCTACTTTGCAGGCGTGGACACCTGGCTGTTCGACCTGGCTGTGTGCCTGAACGACTGGTGCATTGACCTGCCCACTGGCAAGCACGATGCCGAGCGCGCCACACGCATGCTGGACGCCTACCAGGCCGTACGCCCACTGACAGGCGCAGAGCGCGAGTTGCTGCCCGCCATGCTGCGCGCAGGTGCCTTGCGGTTCTGGATTTCGCGCCTGTGGGACTTTTACCTGCCGCGCGAAGCCTCCATGCTCAAGCCGCACGACCCCACCCACTTTGAACGCGTGCTGCGCAACCGCGTTGCGCACCCCATGCACGCCTGACGCTGCGACAACCTACCCGCTCCGCTCCAGGGCACATCCTCCTTGCCTGAGCCACGTCGCTGCTGGCACGGGCGCGAACTTGCCCCCCCGCTGTCCCTGCGCCATCGCCGGAATGGGCTGCTGGGGTAAATTCCCGCCTATTGCCCGCAGCAATGACCACAGCCTGCTCCAGCCATCGGCCCTCGGCCCTGGCGCAATGGCAAAGGTTTTGCAAGCGGGCCCTCCCTCTCCTGCGATCCATTCCATGAAACTCCACATCGTTCCCGCCCGCACCGGCATCGCCTGGGTCAAGCTCGGCATCCGCGCGTTCTGGCGGCAGCCCATGGCGCTGGCAGCGCTGTTCTTCATGACCATGGCAGCCATGTCCATAGCGGCCATGGTGCCGCTGGTGGGCACGGCCATTGCGCTGGCGCTGCTGCCGTCGGCCACACTGGCCATGATGGTGGCCGCGGCCGAGGCCACGCAAGGCCGCTTTCCCACGCCTGCGGTGTTGCTGGTGGCGTTTCGCACGGGCCAGCAGCGGCTGCGCGACATGCTGGTGCTGGGCGCCCTGTATGCCGTGGGCTTTCTGGGCGTGATGGGCCTGTCGGCCCTGATTGACGGCGGGCAGTTTGCGCAGGTCTACCTGGGCGGCGCCAAACTGACGCCCGAAGTGGCGCAAGACCCGTCTTTTCAAAGCGCCATGTGGCTGTCGATGATTCTGTATCTCCCGCTGTCGCTGCTGTTCTGGCATGCGCCGGGCCTGGTGCACTGGCACGGCGTGCCGCCGGTCAAGGCGCTGTTCTTCAGCATCGTGGCCTGCGTGCGCAACTTTGGCGCTTTCCTGGTGTACGGCCTGGGCTGGACAGGCGTCTTCCTGGTTGGTGGCATCGCCATTGCCATGGTGTCGGCACTGCTGGCCGTGGCGGGGTTGGGCGGCGCGGTGACAGGCGGCATCATGGTGGGCACGGCCATGATGATGGCGGCCATGTTCTTCACCTCCGTGGTCTTCACCTTCCGCGATTGTTTCGAGCCCCCACACACCCCTTCTGCAGAGGCGCCCCATGGCACAACGACCACCGCAACCCCATCCGACGAACCACCAGCTGCTGGGCCGCACTGAGCAAGAGCTGTATTGGTTTCAGCGGCGCAGCCTGCTGATGGCGGCGGCGGCGTGGACCACCGCTGGCGGGTGGGCCGCAGCGCATGCACAGCAGCGCAGCAACATCGTGGAGGTGCGTGGCGATGTGATGCGCAACGGCGAGGCGCTGAGCGCAGGCACGTCAGCCACCATTGCGCCGGGCGACCGGGTTGACACCGGGCCGGGTTCCACCGTCGTGTTCACCGTGGGTGACAGCGCCTTCATGGTGCGGCAGAACTCGCGGGTGGCGCTGGAAGGCGACACACCCACTTCCGTCAAGGTGCTGCGGCTGCTGACGGGCGCCGTGGCCAGCGTGTGGGGCAAAGGCACGGACCGCCAGGTGGTGCTGCCCACCGCCACCGCCGGGATACGCGGCACGGGCGTGTATGCCGAGGTGTTTCCGGAACAAGACCTGCGCGGCTATTTCTGCAATTGCTACGGCACGGTGGACCTGGCTGCAGGCGCCGAGAGCGTGGTAAGCCGCGCCTCGTACCACCAGGCCTTCTGGGCCGAGCCCGTGACACGCGATGGCCGCATGCTCACGCCAGCGGGCGCCATCAACCACACCGATGAAGAACTGGAGTTTCTGGCCGGCCTGGTGAACCAGCACACCGCCTGGCAGATCGCCGGGCGCAAAGGCAGCAAGGATGGGCGCGGCGTGATTGCGCCCGCCTACACCGGCGACCCACCGGGCGCACGCAACTGAGCACCGCGCATTGGGGCCGCGTCGCACCACCCTTGCTTCCATCCGGTTCTGCAGGACAAAGGCCGTCTGCATCACCCGCCAAGGAGTGTGCAGACGGCCTTTTGTTTGGCCCAAGGAGGCACGCGCCTCCTGGCACTTACCTCAGCCCTTGCCAGATCAGCTACCGATCACGCCGCCATCGTTCTTGGTGATCACGATGGTGGCCGAGCGGGGGCGCTTGCCTGCACCGTAGCCTGCGTTGGCGGGCCACTGGCTGCTGTACTTGGCGGGGTCACCAATGTCGGCCATGGCCGTGTTTTCGCCAGGGTGCTGGATGTTCACGAAGATGGCCTTACCGTCCGGCGTTTCGGCCAGGCCAGTGATTTCGCAGGCCTTGGGGCCCACCAGGAAGCGCTTGAGCGTGGTGTCGGTAGCGGCCTTGCCCACGGGCGTCACGATGTCCAGCTTGCTGCCATCGGCCTTGGTGTAGCTCAGTGTCTTTTTGGCACCATCGCCCACCTGGCCGGGCACGGCGGCCAGCATCATGCAGTTGGTCACGTCGGTGTAGGCACCGTCGTCGGTCTGGATCCAGCAGATGCCGGTGGCCTTGCTGAACACCAGGCCGTCCGGGCTGGAGAAGTCCTGGTCCGCCGTGAGCGACGACAGGTTGACCAGGGCCTTGTCGGCACCGGCTTCCGCGCCGAACAGGTACACATCCCAGCTGAAGCTGTTCACCGCAGCGCCTTCCTTCAAGCGCACCAGGTGGCCGTTGGGGTTGCCGCTCTGCGCTGTGCTGCCCTTCATGTCGGTGTAGGCACGGGGGTTGGCCGCGTCCGGCAGGTACTGGCTGCTGGTGGGGTTGATGCTGCGGTTGCTGTTGTTGG
>JBCNOJ010000526.1:0-3025 GCA_039593925.1 Acidovorax sp. | reverse complement strand
GGTGGCCGTGAGCAACTACGGCGCACGGCTGGTGCAGATTGCAGTGCCCGATGGGCAGGGCGGGCTGGTGGATGTGGCGCTGGGCTACGACAGCCTGCAGGGCTACCTCGATGGCCAGCTTTCCATGGGCGCGCTCATCGGCCGCTGGGCCGGGCGCCTGCGCCAGGGCCAGCTGGCGCTGCCCGGTGGCACCCTGACGTTGCAACTGCCCACCAACAGCGGACCGCACCACCACCACGGCGGGCCGCGCGGCAGCCGTTTTCAGGTGTTTGCGGTCGAAGACGTGCAGAGCGACACCCTGCGGCTGAGCCACACCTTTCGCACCGAGGACGACGGGGTGCCTGGCTGTGTACGCATGCAACTGGACCTGCACGTTGCCCCCGACAACGCCCTGCACATGGCGTGGACCGCCGAGGTGGCGGATGCGGCCACGGTGTTCAATCCCACAGGGCACGCCTTCTTCAACCTGGCCGGTGCAGGCAGCACGCATGGGCACAGCCTGCAAGTGCCTGCCAGCCGCTACGTGCCGCTCGAAGGCGATGTGTGCCCCGGTGGCACGCTGGCCCCGGTGCAAGGCACACCCTTCAACTTTCTGCAGCCGCGCAGTGTGGGTGATGCCATTGCGCAGCCGCACGAACAGTTGGCGCGTGCGGGTGGACTGGACCACTACCTGGTGCTGGATGCGCAGGCACCTGCCACACTGCTGCACGCGCCCAGTTCTTTGGCTTGCCCCACTTCGCCCATCACACCCGCTGGCCTGCGTCTGGCCGCGCTGCTGGCTGAGCCGCTCAGCGGCCGTGCCATGGAGGTGTGGAGCACTGCGCCCGGCGTGCAGGTGTACGCAGGCCACGGCTTGAAAGGCGACCCTTCGCGCGACAAGGGGCGCGACATGGGGCGCGGCGCGCGCTCTGGTGCCCCGGACGGCTGGCTGTGGCAGCCTGGCGATGGCATCTGCCTGGAGCCCATGGAGTACCCCGACGCGCCCAACCAGCCGACGTTTCCAACCCGCTGGTGGCAGCCTGGCGACGTGGTGCGCGGTGCCATCGTGTACCGCTTTGCGGTTGGACGCCAATCAGAGCCAAAAATTTGAGTGTTTTTGGCCTCTAGCGCTTATCCAGTATGCGCTAATAGCTATTTTTTTGGTAGTTTCCTGGGGCCGGTGGCAATTGCTTCTTTGCGCAGGTGCGCCTGCACCACATCGGCAAGCCAGTCCATCACCACCCGCACCCGCTGCGAGAGGTGGCGCCGGTGGGCATACAGCAGCGTCACTGGCATGGGCGGGGCCGGGTGGTTGGGCATCACCTCCACCAACAGGCCACGTTCGATCAGTTCGCGCACGCCCAGCAGCGGCGCCTGGATCAGGCCCAGTCCGGCGGCGCAGGCCCCCAGGTAGGCTTCGGCGCTGTTCACCGTGATGCGTCCGGGCATGGGGTGAAGCCGGTTTCGCTGCCCTCGGCCAGCGTTTCAAACCCTGCCGAGCGCGTGCCGAGCGTGCTCACGTAGTGCACCAGTTCATGGTGGGCCAGATCATCCAGCGTGTGGGGCGTGCCCTTGCGGGCCAGGTAGCCGGGGCTGGCGCAGGTGGCCACGCGCACGGAGCCCAGTGGCCGGGCTACCAGGCCGGGCTCGGCCACGGGGCCCACCCGCACCACGCAGTCAAAACCCTCGCGCACCAAGTCCACGCGGCGGTCGGTGCTGCTTAGCTCCACCTCCAGTTGCGGGTGGCGCTCCAGCAATTCAGGCAGGCGTGGCAGCACCAGCTGGCGTGCAATGCCGGTGGACATATCAATGCGCACCCGCCCGCGCAGCGCGGCGCCGCCAGGCTGCTGGAACAGCGCCTGCAGTTCCTCCACATCGTCCAGCAGGTCTTTGCAGCGCTCGTAGTAGGCCTGGCCGTCCTGCGTGAGCTGCACGCGCCGCGTGGTGCGGTGCAGAAGACGAGTGCCCAACTGCGCCTCCAACTGCTGCACCGCCAGCGACGCGGTGGCTTTTGGAATGCCCAGCACCTGCGCTGCCTGGGTAAAGCTGGCGAGCTCAGCTACGCGGGCAAAGGTTTTCATCTGGTCGAGGAGGGGGTTCATTGTTTTTCCAGTCTGGACAATGAATCTGATTTTGCGGGATTTATCGGCTTCAGGTATCTCAATAAAGTCACTTCCATCCCATCACACCTGCAAGGAACCGACCATGACCAGCCCTCAATCCGAAACGTCTACCACCCCCATCGTCCTGATCACCGGCGGCAGCCGGGGTCTGGGCCGCAGCGCGGCGCTTGCCGCTGCGCAGAGCGGCATCGACGTGGTGCTGACCTACCGCCAGCAAGCTGCCGAAGCCGACGCAGTGGTGGCCGAGATCCAGCGCCTGGGCCGCCGCGCCGTGGCACTGCCGCTGGATGTGGGCGATGTGCGCAGCTTTGACGCATTTGCAGCGCAGCTGGCTCAGGCCCTGCAGGCCACCTGGCAACGCGGGCGCTTTGACTTTTTGGTGAACAACGCGGGCATGGCCCTTCATGCGCCGCTCTCGGACACCACCGAAGCCCAGTTCGACGCGCTGGTCAACGTCCATTTGAAAGGCGTTTTCTTCATCACGCAAAAGCTGCTGCCGCTGATGAACGATGGCGGGCGCATCCTGAACCTGTCGTCGGGCCTGGCCCGTTTCGCGCTGCCCGGCTACGGCGCCTATGCGGCCATGAAGGGCGCCATCGAAGTCCTGAGCCGCTACCTGGCCAAAGAACTGGGTCCGCGCGGCATTGCGGTGAACGTGGTGGCCCCCGGTGCCATCGAGACCGACTTTGGCGGCGGTGCGGTGCGCGACAACGCGGAACTCAACGCTTTCATCGCCAGCCAGACGGCCCTGGGCCGCGTGGGCGTGCCGGAAGATATTGGCCCGTTGGTGGCCGCTTTGCTGCAGCCGGCCACCCGCTGGGTAAACGCCCAGCGCATCGAGGCTTCGGGTGGCATGTTTCTTTGAATTTGTGCGGGGCGCCTAAGCCTCGTCTAAGTCTGTGTTCCCACACTGCCTTCCATCG
>JBCNOJ010000525.1:0-3032 GCA_039593925.1 Acidovorax sp. | reverse complement strand
GAGTGCGGGCCAGGCTTGCACTACTTCACCTGAATCACTGTTTCAGTGCTGCGAATGGGGCCGCCCACCACGTTCACGGGCCGGGCAGACGGATCTCGCAGCATGGCCTTGGCGGCAGCCATATCGGCTTGGTACCGGGAGCGTGCCTGCGATTCACAGGAGCGCCGCTCCGAAGAACCCATTGCAGCGCATTCCTGTAAGCTGACCTTGAGGCCGCCGCCCGCCTCGCGAATGGCGGTTTGATAGCGTTGCTGGGGTGTGGTGTCGGGTTGTGCCCCGCGCTGAAGAGAGACTTCATCGCTTTGCGCCGTCGCTGGCGAGGGGGAAAACAGCACGCTGCCCAAGGTAAGCGCTGCCGCAAAAACAAGGCTGCTGCGTTGGTGTGCAAATCGCGTCATTTCAGTCCTTTCTTTTGGCCGCCCCACTGCCCAAGGTCGCTTGGGGTGCAGGATCGATAGGGGTCCATGATGGTCAGGTTGCGATGTGACGTGCGGCAGCAGGCACCGCGCTACCATGTCAGACACGACCCACACTGCCGTGCCATGTCCCCAACCCCGCCCCAGCAGTCGCATTCACCCACCGCCCACGACAAGGCCTACCTGCGCCAGCTGCTGTCTCAGCGCAACCAATTCCCGGCGAATGCTGCCGCCGTTGACGCAGCCATCAACCGCGCATTTGTGCGCGATGTGGCGATCCTGGTCGTGGACATGTGCGGCTTTTCGCGCATCACACAAAGCCACGGCACCGTTCACTTTCTGGCCATGATCCACCAGATGGAACAGGCTGCGCGCCCGGCCATTGAGGGCAACGGGGGCGAAGTCGTCAAGCAGGAGGCGGACAACCTGTTTGCCATCTTCAGCACCGCCGAACAGGCACTGGAAGCCGCGCTCGACACCCTCCGCGCCCTCAACGCCATGAACGTTGTGCTCCCGCCCGAACGGGCCTTGCACATCAGCGCAGGTATTGGCTACGGCCCATCGCTGGTGATCGCCGAGGAAGACCTCTTCGGAGAGGAGATGAATTGCGCGTGCAAACTTGGGGAGGACGTCGCTGCCGCGGGCGAAATTCTGCTGACAGCCGCGGCCTGCGCGGCCCTGCCTGCAGGGCGGTATGCCTGCTCGCTGGCGCATTACCGGGTGTCAGGCGTTGACCTTGCTGCTCACCGTTTCGAAGAGTGCCTTTATGAGCGCCCGCTGGCTCCTAAACCGGGCGTCTGACTGCTGAGGAGCGACGCCGGCAGTGCGCCTTGTCCGACAGAACCGCGAACCATGCATCCGTAGAGTGACTTTGGCGTCATAACTACAAGGGTTGCTGCATGCTCTCGCTGCTGGAAATGTTGTTGATTGGCTTGACGGTGGGGCTGGTGGCCCGCGCCGTGAAGCCGGGTGACGACAGCCAAGGCTGGATCATGACGGCGTTGCTCGGCATATCGGGGTCGTTTCTGGCCAGCTATGTCGGAATGGCGATGGGCTGGTACCAGGACGGTGAGCCAGCAGGGTGGGCGGCCTCTGTGTTGGGTGCCGTGATTCTGCTCATGCTGTTTGGGCTTCTCAAAAGCAGGTAGCCCGCTGGCACCTGCGGGGCCTTCCGGTCTGCAGGCCTGCCTGCGACGCTTGCTACGGCTTTGTCTCGCCTTCTACCGACAGCACCCACGGCACTTCAAAAAAGGACATCACCATGCCCGCTTCGACACCCCGCCCTGCTCCAGCCTCCGATGCCCAATTGCAAGCAGCCGTTCAGCGGAGCAAACGCCTTCTGCACCGCCGCGCGGTCGTCGCGGCGGTTGCCAGCGCCGTCCCGATACCCGGGCTGGACTGGGCAGTGGATGCGGCCCTGCTCACGCGCCTGCTGCCGCAGATCAGCGCTGAGTTTGGCCTGTCGGCCGAGCAGATCGATCGCCTGGACCCGGGCGCCCGCGAACAGGTGCAAAAGGCTGTGGGATTGGTGGGATCCGTGCTGATCGGCAAACTCATCACCCGCGACCTGGTGTTGCGCGTTGCCCAAACCGTGGGTGTGCGCCTCACCACCAAGCAGTTGGCCAAATACGTACCGTTGGCGGGCCAAGCCGTGGCTGCGGCCTTGGGCTACGCCGTGCTGCGTTATTTGGGCCAGCAGCACATCCGCGACTGCGTGCGTGTGTGCCAAGCAGCGGGGCTCTCGCTTCCAGCGCCGGCAGCAACAAAAGGCCGGAAATAGGCCGGTCGTCATCGTGGGAAAAACCGGCGGGGCAGTGGTTTAAGAGACCCATCTACCCAATGGGAGCACTGCGCTGTGTGGACGACGCGGACGCGCTGGGCCCGATGCCATTGCCGCCCAACCAGCGAAATCCCACCCACGCCGAGGCCAGCAGGTACACCGCTCCGCCCGGAATCCACATCACCAGCCCGGCAAGTTGCTGATCCCACAGTTCCCGCGATTCGCCTGAATAAAGCACAGTCGGCGCAAAGGTGAGCAGCGCGCCCAACAGTCCGGTGTGCATCACCGTAAACAACAACGCCAAGGTGGCCTGCAGTGCCCCTGCTGTGCCAGGGCGCAGCACCGACCACCAAAACAACCACCCTGTGAACAGGAAGCTGGCGTGCTCCAGCACGTGCCAGCCATTGAACATCACCGCTGCCATGTAGGGCTCGGGCGCGTGCCAGATCCAGATGGCTGCCGCATGCAGCATCGCGCACAGCATGGGCCGCCGGGTGAGCTTTTGCACCATGCGCCATGCCGCGTCGATGCGGTGCCCCACCACCGCGCGCCACTGTGGCAAAGGCCGCGCAAGCACGGCCAACGGCGCTACCGCCACGATGAGCAGCATGTGCTGCACCATGTGCCATGCGGTGCTGCTGCCCGCCATGTCGTCAAACGGTCCGAATAACGCGAGACCAGCCAGCAGCATCGCAGCGTGAAAGAGCGCCCGACGCAATGGGTCCGGCCGCCGCAATATGGCGCCCCACATGTAGCCGAACCACGCCGTGACGAACAGCCCTTGTGACGCCCATATGGGCGCGTGCGCGCCTTCCCCGGTAAATGCGTTGCCGTGC
>JBCNOJ010000524.1:0-3055 GCA_039593925.1 Acidovorax sp. | reverse complement strand
GTGAGCTGGCGCATGCCGTCGCCCTCGGCGCCCAGCACCAGTGCCACAGGGCCCTTCAAATCCACCTGGTAGATGGTCTTGGGCGCGTCGTCGCTGGTGCCGATGCACCAGATGTTGCGCTCCTTGAGCTCATTCAGGGTGCGGGCCAGGTTGGTCACCATGAAATACGGCATGGTCTCCGCCGCGCCGCTGGCCACCTTGGCCACGGTGGCGTTGATGCCCACCGCATGGTCTTTGGGAGCAATGACGGCATGCGCGCCAGCCCCATCGGCCACGCGCAGGCAGGCGCCCAGATTGTGCGGATCGGTCACGCCGTCCAGCACCAGCAGCAGGGGCTTCTCGATGCCGGCGGCTTCCAGATCTTCCAGCAGTTCGTCCAGCGACGTGGCCTGCGCCACGGGCTCCACCCGCGCCGCCACGCCCTGGTGGCCATGGCTGCCGGCCAGCTTGGCAATGCGCAGGCTGTCGGCTTCGATCAGGCGGGCACCGGCTTCGCGGGCGCGGTCGAGAAACTGGCGCATGCGGGCGTCGCGCCGCGAGGCTTCGTAGTAGATCTCGATGATGGACTTTGGCGCGGTCTTCAGACGCACGCCCACGGCGTGAAAGCCGAAGAGAACTTTGGGGCTGGACATGGGGGGATTATCCCCCGGCGGTGCAACGCCGAATGAGAAAACTATCAATTCAATAGCTACCAGCGCTTTCTGGATAAGCGCTAGAGGCCAAAAACACTCAAAAAAATCTTCACACCACGCGGCCTGCTTCGATGGTGATGCGCCGGTCGCACTGCGCGGCAATGGCCCGGTCGTGTGTCACCAGCACCAGCGTCGTGCCCTGTTCGCGGTTCAGGTCGAACATGAGCTGCATGATGGTTTCGCCCGTGGCGAAGTCCAGGCTGCCTGTGGGTTCATCGGCCAGCAGCACGGCCGGCTGCACCACAAAAGCCCGCGCCAACGCCACGCGCTGCTGCTCGCCACCCGACAGCACCTTGGGGTAATGCGACAGGCGCTGCCCCAGCCCCACACGCGCCAGCATGTCGGCAGCGGCCTTGCGGGCGTTTTTGCGCACTTCGGGGCGCTCGGCCAGCTCCAGCGGCAGCATCACGTTTTCGAGTGCCGTGAGGTTGCCCATGAGCTGAAAGCTCTGAAAAACGAAACCCACCTTCTGGGCCCGCAGCGCGGCGCGCGCGTCTTCGTCGAGCGCGAACAGGTCATGCCCATCCAGTCGCACGGTGCCGCGCGTGGGCGTGTCCAGCCCCGCAACGATCGACAACAGCGTGCTTTTGCCCGAACCCGACGCGCCGACGATGGCGGCTGTTTCCCTGGGTGCCAGGCGGAAATCGATATCCCGCAGAATGTCGAGGGTCCCGGTCGAGTCCGTCACCGATTTGAAGACATGCTCCACGGCAATGATGGGAGTGGCGGAATCTTTCTGGGACGCGGGGGAGGATTCGGACATGAAAGGCTCTTTACTTTGATTCGACATCTGCAACGGCGCCACTTTATCCTGAGCGCTTCTATCGGCCTCGCGGTGGGGCTTTCGGCAGCCACCGCCTTGGCCCAGCCTGCCGCCGGCAAAAGCGGCAACACACCAACACGCACACCCGTCATCCTGGTGCTGGGGGATTCGCTGAGTGCCGAATACGGACTCGCGCGCGGTACGGGCTGGGTGGCGCTTCTGGAAAAGCAGCTGGAGCAAGAAAAGCTCAAGGCCGCAGTGGTGAACGCCAGCGTGAGTGGCGAGACCACTTCGGGCGGCCGCTCACGCTTGGCGGCCTTGTTGGCCCAGCACAAGCCGACCCATGTGGTGATCGAGCTGGGCGGCAACGATGCCCTGCGCGGGCTGCCGCTCAAGAACACCGAAGAGAACCTGACCTGGATGACCCAGGCCGCCCAGAAGGCCGGGGCCAAGGTGCTGCTGGTGGGCATGCAGGTGCCCCCCAACTATGGAACCGACTACGCGAACAAGTTTGCAGGCCTGTTCACCTCGGTGGCCCAGGCCCAGAAAGTGGCCGTGGTGCCGTTTTTCCTGAAGGGCGTGGCCGACGGGCCCGATCCCACCAAGCTCTTTCAGCCCGACCGCATCCACCCGCGTGCAGAGGCGCATCCGCAGATGCTGGCCAACGTGTGGCCGGAGCTTAAAAAACTGCTGCGCTGAGCGGCGAGGTCAGGCGCCCGCGTTGCCGGCTTGCGCGCCGGGGGTGCCTTCGCCGCCATCGGCCTGGCCGTCTGCCGGGTGCTCATCGCCATGGCCGTCTTCGGGCTTGCGTTGCGCTTTGGCCCTCAGCTTGTCTTCCTTCTTCTGCTTTTTAGCGAGTTCGCGCTGGCGCTTTTCGTATCCGTAGTTGGGTGTTGCCAAGGTAGTTGCTTCCTGAAGAGTAGTAGAGACCCACTGTAACAGCACGTGCTGCACCGGACCATCAGGCGGCGGGCACCTGCAAGGGTTTGACCGCCGCGCGATAAGCATGCCAACTGGCAAACCCCAGCACCGGCCCGGCCAGCAGCAGCCCGACGCTCCAGAGCCACAGCGACGCAGCCACGATGGCGGTGATGAGCGCGCCCCACAGCAGCATCACGGCCGGGTTCTCCAGCACCACCCGCATGCTGGTGATGCCTGCGGTGAGTGCATCGGTGTCACGGTCCAGAATCATGGGGATGGACACCACCGAGGTGGAATAAACCAACGCGGCGAACACCCCGCCCACCACCGTGTAGACCGCCACAAAGGCCCAGTTCTGAGGGTTGAAGATGGCCTGCAAGACGCCGGTGGTCGACGGCATGCCGGTATTGAAGAACACCGCAAACACCACCAGCGAAGCCCGCCCCCAAAGCAGCTCCAGCACCACCAGTACCAACACCAGCATGCCCATGCTCCCCAGGTGGCTGTCCCAGCAGGTGAGCGACTCGCTGAGCGCGGGCGCCAGGCCTGCCTCGCGGCGGCGGCTGGTGTCGTAGAGCCCCATCGCCAGGAAAGGGCCGACCAGCAGGCAGCCGCTGGCCAGTGACATCGTGTACTCAGGGCGCGCGCGAAACACCCAGCCCAGCACCAGCGCCATGCC
>JBCNOJ010000523.1:0-3060 GCA_039593925.1 Acidovorax sp. | reverse complement strand
CCACGAGCTGGGGTTGAACCAGCCGGCGTCTGTTGTGTTTGGTCTTGTGCCACGGGTCGGGGAAGAAGATGTGCACGCCGTCGAGGCTGCCTTCGGCCAGCATGTGGTCGATGACCTCCACGGCGTCGTGCTGAAGAATGCGGATATTGGTCAGCCCTTGTTCGCCTATGCGTTTAAGCAGCGCGCCCACGCCAGGCTCGTGGACCTCACAGCACAGGAAATTGTCACCGGGTCGCACGCTGGCGATGTGGGCCGTGGCCTCACCCATGCCAAAGCCGATCTCCAGAACCAGCGGCGCGCTGCGGCCGAAGGCGGCGCGGGCGTCCAGCAGGCTTTGGGCAAAGGGCAGCACAAAGCGGGGGCCGAAGTCTTCAAAGGCCTTGGCCTGCCCGGTGGTGGTGCGGCCTGCGCGGCGCACAAAACTCTTGATGGTCTTGGGGTGGGTGACACCCGCGGGGGCTTGGCCGGGCGCGCGGGGGGCTGCAGCGGGTGCAGACGTTGGGGAAGCGGAGGCAGAGGTCAGTTCGGTCACGATGTGGCATTGTAGTTTCGTCGCCACGCCGCAACCCACTGTGCCAACGCCTCGGCCACGCAACTGTTGTGCGGATGTGCCAGTGGCGGCAGGCCCAGCGCCTGGGCCGCCTGCCCCAGTGCGTGCAAAGGGTCGCTCAGATCGAGCGCGCGGGCGCCGTTTTGCTTGGACAGCTTCTCGCCATTGGCACCGCGCACCAAGGGGGTATGCAGGTAGCGCGGGGTGGGCAAGCCCAGGGCTTGCTGCAGCAGGATTTGGCGCGGTGTGTTGTCGGCCAGGTCTTCGCCGCGCACCACATCGGTAATGCCCTGGTCAGCGTCGTCCACCACCACGGCCAGTTGATAGGCCCACAGCCCATCCGCACGGCGCAGCACGAAGTCGCCCACGGCCTGGGCCACATTCTGGTGCTGCGCGCCCAGGCGACGGTCTGTCCAGCACAGCTCCTCCCGTGGCGAGGGCGCACTGCTGGCGGCGTTTGTTCCTGAATTGATAGCTGTCAGCGCTTTACCATCAAGCGCTAGAGCCTGTTTTGGATTGAAATCCGTCACATTGAAGCGCCACGAGCGCGCGGTGCGCCCACCCAAACCATGGCGGCAGGTGCCCGGATAGGGCAGCGCGGCATGGCGTTCGCGCGCGTGGCCCAGTGCGGCCTGGGCGTCTTCGATGTCCTTGCGCGAACAGGCGCAGGGATAGGCATTGCCTTGCGCCACGAGCTGTTCCAGCGCCCGCTGGTACAGCGGTCCGCGGGTCGATTGCCACTGCGGCGGGGCGTCAGGGTGGAGGCCGCAAGTGGCGAGTTGCTGAAGGATGAAATGGTCTGCCCCGGGCACGCAGCGTGGCGTGTCCACGTCTTCGATGCGCACCAGCCACTGGCCCTGGTGCGCCCGGGCGTCCAGCCAACTGGCGAGGGCCGCAACCAGCGAGCCTGCGTGCAGCGGGCCCGTGGGTGAGGGGGCGAACCGCCCCACATAACGTTGCGCGGCGTGTGGCGCCGGATTCATGCCACCGCAAGCGCCAATTCCAGGCCCGAAATGAAAGCGTCTTCCAGCCGGTGCCCCAGGCACCAGTCGCCACAGGCACCCAGGCCGGCTTTGGAATCCCACAGGTGGGTTTTGCCCAGGGGATGGGTGGTCTGCGCATAGCGCCAGCGGCGGGTGTCGGTGTGTGCGGGTTCTGCGCGGATGCCGGTGACCTCGGCAAAGGCCTTGATCAGCTTGGCTTGCACACGGGCCTCGTCGTCTTCGAGGTGTTCGGCTGACCAGGCAGGGCTGGCCTGTACCGTCCAGCGCTCCACCACGTTGCGGCCAGGTTTGGAGGATTCGCGTGCCAGCCAGGCGATGCGGTGGTGTGTGCTGCGCGCCGCATTCCACTGCGGTCCCAACGTCGTCAGGCCTGGGCGCACGGCCTGGGGGTAGGCCAGCATCAGGGTCCAGCAGGGGGCGATGGCCACCTTGGACATGGCATCCACCATCGGCGTATCGAGGCCGGAACTCGAAATGAGAGCCTGGGCAGGCACCGAGGGCTGCGCCAGCAGCACGGCATCGAAGCCGGCGTACACGTGCTGGCTGCCATCGGGGCCTTCGGTGCGCAGTTGCCAGCCGGGGGCATTCAAGGCGTCTGGCTCGATGCGGGTGACTCGGGTTTGGGTGAGCAACTGTCCTGCGCGCAGCAGCGGCTCGGCCCAGGTGGCCACCAGGGCCTGCATGCCAGGGCTGGCCACCCAGTGGGCTTCGCGGTTGGCCAAGCCCACGGCGGCCACGCGGCCTGCGGCGTCCAGCACCTGCACGGAATTGGCGCTCCAGCGCTTGCACACACCGGGCACGGTGTCGATGGCGCGGGCGAAACGCGGGTCGCGCACGGTGAAATACTGCGCCCCGGCGTCAAAGCTGCCAAAAGGGCTGTCGATGGAGGTGGTGCGGCCGCCGGCCTGGGCGGATTTTTCAAACACCGTCACGCGGTGCCCGGCCTGCACCAGTGTGCGCGCGCAGGCTACACCGGCCATGCCTGCGCCAATGATGGCGAAATGGCGCTGCGGCTTGCCAGAGAGGGTGGTGGGGGATACAGGGGCCGCCGTGGAGGTGGTGTGGGCGCTGGTGCGTCGGAGCCGTTTGGCGGGGCGAGGATCGGGTGTGCTCATGGGAGGCCTTTCGGTGACGGTCGGCAGATGAAATGCAGTACGGAACCAACGGTGACCACTCTACACGTGCGGCTGGGTCATGGGCGATTGATCGGGATCAGAAATGATGGTGGTTTTCCAGCAGAGCGCGGCGTGTGGCGGGGCTTTGCAGCTGGTTCAACCACCACTGCAGTGCGCGGCCGGGTGCCGCAAACCCAGGGCCGCCCCAGGCGTAGTGCACGCGCACGTTGCGCTCTGGCCGGGCCACGCGGCGCGCCACCAGGCGGCCCGCTTCCAGGTAGGGTCGCACCATGGGCTCGGGCAGAAAACCGCCACCCAGGCCACGCAGTTGCACCTGCACCTTGGCCTGCATCGTGTCGACCGTGAGCACATCCTGCCCGCCCAGCAGGCC
>JBCNOJ010000522.1:0-3061 GCA_039593925.1 Acidovorax sp. | reverse complement strand
AGCACGCTCAGCTTCACCGGCGAAGCCACAGACCAGAAGGCCCAGGTCAACACCACCCTGAACGCCCTGGCCCTGCAACTGGCAGCGCCCTACCTGGCCCAGGCGCTGGAGCCCACGGTGACCGGCCAGCTCAGCGGCGATGTGGGTGTGATCTGGCAAGCCCCCACGGGCGCAGCCGCACAGGCAGGTGCCACGGGTGTCACCCTCAAGGCGGGCCCCCTGGCGCTGGAGCAGCTCGCCGTCAAGCAGGGCAAGGCCACCTTGGCCAGCCTGGGCAAGCTGGAGATTGCAGGCGCCGAAGTGCCCCTGGACGCACGCACCGCCACACTGGAGCGCCTGGCCATCAGCCAGCCGCAACTGGCGGTGGAGCGCGGCGCAGATGGCCGCTGGATGTTTGAACGCTGGCTGAAATCGGAGAAGGCCGCCCCCGCCGCTCAAGGCAGCGCCACCGCAACTGCAGACCCCGCCCCTGCCAGCAACGCCGTGCCCTGGAAGCTGCGCGTGGCCGATTTCTCGCTGCAGGGCGGCACAGTCTCCCTGGCCGACAACGCCCAGCCGCGCCCCGTGGCGCTGGACGTGACCGCCCTGGGTATCACCGCGCGCAACCTGGCCAGCGACGGCAGCAAGCCCGAGGCCTTCACGCTCACCGCCCGCGCCGCCGCGCCGGGCAAGGGCAACAACAAGGCCGCGCCCGGCACGATCGACTACCAGGGCACGCTGGCCCTGCAGCCGCTTTTCACCCAGGGCAAGCTCGACGCCACGCGCCTGCCGGTGCACGCTTTGGACGGCTACCTGGCCAGCCAGCTGTCGGTAGAGCTTCTGCGCGCCGACGTGGGCTACCGGGGCCAGGTGGCGCTGGCGCAGACCGACCAGGGACTCAGCCTGCGCATGGCGGGCGACGCCGTGGTCGAAGACCTGCAAGCCAACAGCACGGCCGCCTTCACCCCCAAGACGGAGGCCCAGGTGGGCGAAGAGCTGCTGGCCTGGAAGAGCCTGAACCTGCGCGGCTTGGCCGTGGCCACCGCCCCCGGCACCGCGCCGCGCTTGGAGGTGAAGGAAACCAGCCTGGTGGACTTTTTCGCACGGATCACCGTGAACGAAGTCGGCCGCATCAACCTGAGCGACATCGCCAAAACACCGGAAGAAGCCCGCGCTGCCAATGCGGCCAGCGCCTCGGCCAACGCCGCCACCGTCACCAGCACGGCAGTTACGCCCGTACCGGCGGCGTCGGTGCCCATTGCGGCAGCATCTGCAGCCGCTGCCCCGGTCGCCGTCGCGCAGGCCAATCCGCTCGCGCCCGTGGTGTTGTTCGGCCCCGTGAGCCTGGTCAATGGCCGGGTGGTGTTCTCGGACTTTTTCATCAAGCCCAACTACGCAGCCAACCTCTCGGAGCTGACCGGCAAGCTCAGCGCGTTCTCATCGCAGGCACCCGGTGGCGACCCTGTGCTGGCCGATCTGGAACTGCGAGGCCGTGCCGAGGGCTCGGCCTCCCTCGAAATCACCGGCAAGCTCAACCCGCTGGCCAAACCCCTGGCGCTCGACATCACCGGCAAGGTGCGCGACCTGGAACTGCCCCCGCTCTCGCCCTACGCCGTCAAGTACGCCGGACATGGCATCGAGCGCGGCAAACTCAGCGTGGACGTGAACTACAAGGTGCTGCCCAACGGCCAGCTCACGGCCAGCAACCGGCTGGTGCTCAACCAGCTGACCTTTGGCGAGCCCGTGGAGGGCGCCCCCAACAGCCTGCCCGTGAAGCTGGCCGTGGCCCTGCTGGCCGACCGCCAGGGCGTGATCGACCTGGACCTGCCGATCAGCGGTTCGCTGAACGACCCGCAGTTTCGCCTGGGCCCGGTGATCGGGCGGATCATCGTCAACCTGATTGGCAAGGCGCTGACGTCGCCGTTCAGCCTGCTGGCCAGTGCGTTTGGCGGTGGAGAGGAACTGAACCAGGTGCCCTTTGCCCCTGGCAGTGCCACCCTCACGCCCGAGGCGCAGCAAAGCCTGGACAAGGTGGCCAAGGCCCTGGCCGACCGCCCCGCGCTCAAGATCACCGTGACCGGCATGGCCAGCCTGCAGGCCGAACGCGAAGGCCTGCAGCGCGAAAGCCTGCAGCAGCGGGTGCTGGCGGAAAAGCGCCGCGCCAACCCGGGTGACACCAGCCCCGTGTCGGCCGCCGAATACCCTGACCTGCTCAAGGAGGTGTACCGCCGCGCCGACATGCCCAAGCCGCGCAATCTGGTCGGGCTGGCCAAGGAGTTAACCGTGCCCGAGATGGAGGCCCTTCTGTTAGCCAGCCAGTCTGCTACGGAGCCGATGGCGGCAGAACTGGCGGCCCGGCGGGGGCAGGCGATTCGCGCGTATCTGGTTGCGCAAAAACTGGCGGCGGAGCGGCTCTTTGTGGCAGCACCCAGGTCCAGCAACCCGCCGGGCGCATGGACGCCGCGTGCAGAGCTGTCGCTGGCGACGCAGTAGCACGCCTTCCACCGGGCAAAGCGTGGTGGGGCGCCTCGTCAAAATGGCAAGCCATCCCAGTGGTTTCGGGGGACATCGCACCCCGAGCACAATGGCGGCCACCACCGCCACCGATAGGCCAGGCCGGAACCAACGGCGCCGTGCCCGCTCCCACACTGCAACCATGCCCTACCGCTTGTTTCAACGATTCGCAGCGACTCTTTTTTTGATAGCTGCCAGCGCTTTATGGACAAGCGCCAGCGCCCAATTTGGCCCCAAATCCAGTGCGGCGGGCGGCAATGTGGTCACCACGCCCTATGTGCGGGCCGAGTTGCTGGCCCATGCGCCCCAGGGCGTGGCGCCCGGCCAGCCGCTGTGGCTGGGCCTGCAGATCACCCACCAGCCCGAGTGGCATACCTACTGGAAGAACCCCGGCGATTCGGGCCTGCCCACCGACCTGGCCTGGACGCTGCCTGCCGGGCTGGACGCGGGCGAGATCGCCTGGCCCGTGCCGCGCAAGATCCCCATCGGCAATCTGGCCAACTACGGCTACGAGGGCACGGTGCTGCTGCCCGTGCCCATGACGGTCACGAGCGCCTACGCGCCCGGC
>JBCNOJ010000521.1:0-3071 GCA_039593925.1 Acidovorax sp. | reverse complement strand
CGCAGCGCCGCACGGCGCTTCAGGCCCGCCTGGATGCCCTGCGCGCGCTGGAAGGGCGTGCCGCCGACGCCTCGGCCCGGTCGCTGCCCCAGTTTGAAAAACGCGGCCAGCTGCTGCCGCGCCAGCGTGTGGCGCTGCTGCTGGATACCGGTGCGCCCTGGTTGCCGCTGTGCACACTGGCGGGCTACCTGCAGGACGTGAAAGACCCCCAGAAGTCCGTGCCCGGTGGCGGGATGATTGCAGGCATCGGCTTTGTCAGTGGCGTGCGCTGCATGGTGGTGGCCAGCGATTCGGGCATCGAGGCCGGCGCCATCCAGCCCATGGGACTGGAAAAGATCTTGCGCGTGCAGGAGATCGCGCTGCAAAACCGCTTGCCGTTCATCCACCTGGTGGAGAGTGCGGGCGCCAACCTCATGCGCTACCGCGTCGAAGGTTTTGTGCACGGCGGCACACTGTTTCGCAACCTCGCGCGGCTGTCGGCGGCGGGCATTCCGGTCATCACCGTGCAGCACGGCTCGGGCACTGCGGGCGGCGCCTACATGCCCGGCTTGTCGGATGTGGTCATCATGGTGCAGGGCCGCTCGCGCGCCTTTCTGGCCGGGCCGCCGTTGCTCAAGGCTGCGACAGGCGAGATCGCAACGGAAGAAGAACTGGGCGGGGCCGAGATGCACACCGCTGTGTCCGGTCTGGGCGAATACCTGGCGCAGGACGACCGCGAGGCCATTGGCCTGGCGCGCGATGTGGTGGCGCAGCTGGGGTGGAATATGCCCCCGCGAACCAGCGCACCCGGCCCCACCTTGCCCGCCGACGATCTGCTGGCCCTGATGTCCGCCGACCTGCGCCAACCCGTGGACATGCGCGAGGTCATCGCGCGGCTGGTGGACGGCTCCGAGCTGCTGGAGTTCAAGGCCCGCTACGGCGTGGCCACCGTGTGCGCGCAGGGTCACATCCAGGGCCATGCGGTGGGCTTCATCAGCAACAACGGCCCCATCGATGTGGCGGGCGCCAACAAGGCCACGCACTTCATCCAGTGGATGTGCCAGCTGGGCCACCCCATCATCTACCTGCAGAACACCACGGGCTACATGGTGGGCAAGGACAGCGAGCAGGGCGGCATGATCAAGCACGGCAGCAAGATGATCCAGGCCGTGACCAACGCCACCGTGCCGCAGATCACCATCCAGTGCGGCGCCAGCTTTGGTGCGGGCAACTACGGCATGTGCGGGCGGGGCTATGCGCCGCGCTTCCTGTTCAGCTGGCCCGGTGCCAAGACAGCAGTGATGGGCGGCGAGCAGGCCGCGCGCACCATGCAGATCGTGACCGAGGCGGCGCTCGCGCGCAAAGGCATCACGCCCGACCCGGCCGAGTCGCAAGCCCAGTTCGACAAGATCGTCGCCATGTTCGAGGCCCAGGCCGATGCGTTCTACACCAGCGGCCTGCTGCTGGACGACGGCGTGATCGACCCGCGCGACACGCGGGCCGTGCTGGCGTTTTGCCTGGACACCTGCGCCGAGGCACAGGCCCGCACGCTGCGGCCCCTGAGCTTTGGCGTGGCGCGGATGTAATCGCTTCGCACGCAATCTCCCCGATGGCCGAGACTCTCAAATACCTGCTCAACGACACCGTGCCGCCGCGCATCGCGGCCATGGTGCGCCGTGCGTGGCGCAAGTTCGACACCACCGCGTTTCTGCAGCAAGTAGAGCCTGGCTACGAATCGCTGGAGCTGATGGCGCGCGGTCAGCGCATTGCCGAGGCCTTGCAGGCACACCTGCCGCAGGACGTGCCGCGTGCGCTGGGTGTGCTGGTCGATTCGATGGACCCGCCCATGGGGTTGGATGCAGCGGGTGAGCCCGATGCGGGCGACCGCCCTTACAGCGCATTTTTGTACCTGCCGCACAGCATATACATTGGCACACACGGCCTGCCGCATTTCGAGGCGGCCATGGCCGCGCAGCACGCGCTCACCCAGCGCTTTACCGCAGAATTCTGCATTCGCCCCTACCTGCTGCACCACCAAGGCGACACGCTCGCGCGGCTGCGCGAGTGGGCGCAGGACGACAACGCCCATGTGCGCCGCCTGGTGAGCGAAGGCACGCGGCCCCGCCTGCCTTGGGCGCCGCGCTTGCCCGCATTCCAGGCCAACCCGCAACTGGCCCTGCCGCTGCTCAATGCGCTCAAGGACGACCCATCGTCCTACGTGCGCCGCTCTGTGGCCAACCACCTGGGCGACATCGCCAAGGACCACCCCGACTTGGCCGTGGGCACCGCGCGCACCTGGCTGCTGGGCGCACCTGCCCCGCGTGAGGCCCTGGTGCGCCACGGCCTGCGTTTTCTTATCAAACGCGGCGACGCTGGCGCGCTCGACGCCCTGGGCGTGGGCCATGCCGTGGCGCTGGATGTGCGGGCCGCCCGCGTGGTGCCTGCCCGCGCACGCATTGGCGACAAGGTGCGCATCGAGGCCGAGTTGCACAACCCCACACCCCAGGCCCAGCGCGTGCTGGCCGACATCAAGGTGCACTACGTCAAGGCCCATGGCGGTGCGGCGCCCAAGGTGTTCAAGCTGCAGACGCTGGACATACCGCCCGGCGCCACCGTGGCGGTGGGCAAGACGCTGTCGCTGCAGCAGATGACCACACGCACCCACTACCCCGGCGCGCACCAGGTGGAGCTGGTGCTCAACGGGCGGCCCCAGCCGCTGGGGCGGTTTCAGCTTTCGTGATCGAGGTTTGCAGGCACACCAACACACAAACGCAACAGCAGGAGACAAGCACCATGCAGTTCACGCACGAGCACCGCGAGATCCAGAAGACCCTCAAGCGCTTCATCGACGAAGAGATCAACCCCCATGTGGACGAGTGGGAGGCGGCCGAGATCTTCCCCGCGCACGAAGTCTTCAAGAAAATGGGCAACCTGGGCCTGCTGGGCCTGTGCAAGCCCGAGGAATATGGTGGCCAGGGCCTGGACTATTCGTACAGCCTGGCCATGGCCGAGGCGCTGGGCCACATCCACTGCGGCGGCGTGCCCATGGCCATTGGTGTGCAGACCGACATGTGCACCCCGGCGCTGGCGCG
>JBCNOJ010000520.1:0-3074 GCA_039593925.1 Acidovorax sp. | reverse complement strand
GCTGTTCAGCACCGATGCAGGTAGCGTGCTTGCGATCGGTGTTCTGCTGGCCTTGGGCTTGGTGGTGGGCCACGCTGATGCAGGCAGTGCGCGGTCGTTGTTGTTGCTCTTGCCCATGGGGTTGGTGGTGGGCGTGTTCCTTGCCGTCATCGTGGTCACGGAGACGCGCAAAAAGTATGTTCGCTCGGGCGCCCGCATCCGCATGGTCACGGGGGTTGCAGCAGGCATCGCGATGGCCGTGATGCTGGGGGCGCCCTTTGAGGGCGTGGCTGTGGGAGCGCTTGCTGGCGGTGCGCTGGGCTATCTGGGCAAGCTGTGGGCCCAGTTCGTTTAGGCCATGTGGAGCATTGACACGTGGCCAACTTGAGAGTCATTGCCCGGTTGTCGGCCTCGAGGCCTTCTATTTGGGCGGTTGTAGCCCCTGGGCTGCTAACGGCCCTGGCTGCGCCTTCGGCCTGGGCACTCCCCAGCTTTGACGAAGTCCGCAAGGATTTCCGCCCCTCCGACACGCACATCCTCTCGCGCGAGGGAGAGGTGCTGCAACGCATCCGCACCGACGCCACGGTGCGGCGCGGGCAGTGGACGGCGCTGGCCGATGTGTCGCCCGCGCTGCGCTCGGCCCTGGTGCTCAGCGAGGACAAGCGTTTTTACGAGCACAGCGGTGTGGACTGGCGCGCCGCATCGGCCGCTGCCTGGGGCAACCTGTGGAACCAGCGCACGCGCGGCGCGAGCACCATCACGATGCAGCTGGCCGGGCTGCTTGATGGCGACTGGCGCCAGGGCCCCGGGGGGCGCACTGTGGTGCAGAAGGTGGGCCAGACGGTGGCCGCCCAGGTGCTGGACCGGCGCTGGCGCAAGGACCAGATCCTGGAGGCCTACCTGAACCTGGTGCCATTTCGCGGTGAACTGGTGGGCATCGACGCGTTGAGCCGCACCCTGTTCAGCAAGGCTGCCCACGGGCTGGACGACCGCGAGGCCGCCGTGGCGGCGGCGCTGGTGCGTGCGCCCAACGCCCGCCCCGCGCTGGTGGCGCAACGAGCCTGCGGCGTGATGCGCGATATGGCCGCAGCCGACTTGCCGCGTTCGCCGAAACCGGGGCGCACGGCAGGCGTTCCGGCCCCGCGCCCCGCTGCAGTGGACTGCGAAGCGCTCGACCTGTTCACCTCGGCCGCGCTGCAGCGCCGCGCCTTCGACGCTAGCGAAGGTGTGGCCCCGCACTTTGCGCGGTATGTGCTACGCCAGCGTTACCCGACGGGTGCGGCCGTGCCCGAGCGACTGCCCACCACCCTGCGCGCGCCGCTGCAGCGGTTTGCGGTGCAAAGCCTGCAGCAGCACCTGCGTGAACTGCGCGGCCGCAATGTGGAGGACGGCGCCGTGCTGGTGCTGGACAACGCCACGGGCGCCGTGCTCGCGTGGGTGGGTTCTTCGGGCCAGCTCAGCCAGGCGAGCGAGGTGGACGGTGTGCTGGCGCTGCGCCAGCCAGGCTCCACGCTCAAGCCGTTCCTGTATGGGCAGGCGATTGCCGAACGCCGGCTCACGGCCGCGTCGCTGGTGGAGGACTCCCCGGCGCAAATCACCACGGCGGGCGGCCTGTATATCCCGCAGAACTACGACCGGCAGTTCAAGGGCTGGGTGTCGGTGCGCACGGCGCTGGCCGCATCGCTCAACGTGCCGGCGGTGCGCACGCTGGTCATGGTCACGCCCGACGCCTTTCACCGGCAGTTGGGCGCAGTGGGCCTGCCGCTGCGCGAAAGCGGCGATTACTTTGGCTTTAGCTTGGCGCTGGGCAGCCCCGAAGTGCCGCTGCTGCACCTGACCAATGCGTTTCGCACGCTGGCCAACGGCGGGCGGGCCAGCGCCGTTGCACTGGCCGATGTGCCGCCGCGCTACACGCAGGCCCTGGATGCTGGCGCTGCCTTCATCGTGGGCGACATCCTGTCCGACGGCAACGCGCGTGCGCGCACCTTTGGTACCGACAGTGTGCTGGCCACGCGCTTCTGGTCGGCGGTGAAGACCGGCACCAGCAAGGACATGCGCGACAACTGGGCTGTGGGCTGGTCACAGCGCTACACGGTGGGCGTGTGGATCGGCAACGCCAGCGGCGCTGCCATGCACGATGTGAGTGGCACCAGCGGCGCAGCGCCCATCTGGTCCGCCGTGATGGGTTTTTTGCACGCGCGTGAGCCCAGCCGTGCGCCCAAGCCCCCCGCTGGCCTGCAGCCGTTGTCGGTGCGCTTTGGGCCTGGGCCTGGGTCAGCGGGGGGTGCCGCGCCTGGCCTGCAGCCACTCGAAGCTGCGCGCAGCGAGTGGTTTTTGCAGGGCACCCAGCAAGCCATTTTTGCTATTGATTCAGTAGCTGATAGCGCTTACCCAGAAAGCGCTGGAGGCCAAAAAGGCTTAAAAAACCAGAAGCCAGGTGCCGCGCAGGTTGCAAAGGGCGCACAGCCAGCCCCCACGCCGCGCATCACCGCGCCGGCCACCGGCACCATCGTGGCGCTGGATCCGGACATTCCACCCGCGCGCCAGCGCCTGCATTTCACGGCCATAGGTGACGGGGTGCAATGGCGCATGGACGGCAAACCGCTGGGCCGCGGTCCTCGTGTGGCCTGGCTGCCATGGCCGGGTCGCCACACCGTACAGATCACCGATGCGCAGGGCCAGGTGCTGGACGAAGCGCGCATCGAAGTGCGTGGCGCTGGCGCGGTGGGGGCGCCGCCCCGGCCTGCCACGCGGTAAGCCAGGCCGGTCCTGGCAATAGCCGTCCAGGGGCCCGCCTTCTCCAGCGGCTACGGGTTTAAGCGCCCGTAGAATGGTTACAAAATATTTCTATGCTCTCCCTGCGTCAGTTTTTCTCTCACCGCCTGATCTGGCTGGCTTTGCTGGTTTCTGTAGGCATTGGCGCGCTGTTCGCACGCACCATCTGGACCATTCGCAACGACGAATGGAACTACGCCGTGCGCACGAACGACAACCTGGTGCGCACGCTGGAACAGAGCCTGGTGTGGGCGCTCGACTCGTTCGACAAATCCCTGGCCGGGGCCGCCCGCGAACTCAGCCGCGCTGAGGTATGGACG
>JBCNOJ010000052.1:0-16664 GCA_039593925.1 Acidovorax sp. | reverse complement strand
ACCGGCGGTCGGGCTCTCGACCGTTCTGCCGCTCGCAGGTTGCGTGGATCAGGCGTGCAGCGGGTGGGCCAGGCGTTCGCGCAGCACGCGTTCGAAATGCGTGGGGTCGTGGGGCTTGAGCATGGAGGCCTCTCGCGGCAGGTGAAAGTCCCACAGCCGCGATACCCAAAAGCGCAGTGCACCGGCGCGCAGCAGGGCGGGCATCAGCGCGCGCTCGTCCGCCGTGAGCGGGCGCACCGCCTGGTAAGCCTGCAGCAGGGCGGTGGCGCGCCCGGCGTCGTGCGTGCCGGTGGGCAGATCGATGCACCAGTCGTTCAGGCACACGGCCAGGTCGAACAGCCAGGTGTCCACGCCTGCAAAGTAGAAATCGAAAAAGCCGGTCAGCTCTTCGCCGTCAAACATCACGTTGTCGCGGAACAGGTCGGCATGCACCGGGCCGCGGGGCAGGGCGGCGTAGGTTGCGCTGGCGGCCACATGGTTCTGGTAGGCCAGCTCCGAGCGCAGCAGCGCCGATTGCGCTTCATCCAGGTGCGGAAGCACCACCGGCATCGTCTCGTTCCACCACGGCAGACCGCGCAGATTGGGCTGGTTGCGGTCAAAGCCGCGCCCCGCCAAGTGCATGCGTGCCAGCATGGTGCCCACAGCCGCGCAGTGCACTGCCTCGGGCGCCAGCTGGCTCTTGCCGCGCAGCTTGTTCACCACGGCCGCAGGTTTGCCACACACGCTGTGCAGGATGTCGCCGGCCTTGTCGGCACGCGGGTCGGGCACCGGCACGCCACCGTGCGCCAGGTGCTTCATCAGGTGCAGGTAAAACGGCAGTTGCTCGGCCGTCAGGCGCTCGAACAGCGTGAGCACGAACTCACCCTGGTCGCTGGTGAGAAAGTAGTTGGTGTTTTCGATCCCGCCTTCAATGCCGCGCAGCGCTACCAGCTCACCCAGTTGCAAACGGCGCAGCAGGTCTTGCGCCTCGTTCGTGGAGACTTCGGTGAAAACGGCCATGGCTCGGGGGAAGAAGATGGAAAAGGAAAAAAGGCGCGGGTGCGCCAACGGGCAAGAGCGGACGCTGAAGGCGATAGGGCGCTGAGGCCCTCAGAACTTCAGCACGTTCCAGACACGGGGCGCTGTGTTGGTCTCGGCGCCGTTGTGGCTGCCAGCACGGCTGCGTGCGCCGTCGGGCGACTGCACTTCGTAGCTGGGAAGGTTGCCCGCTTTGGGCTGCACCGAAATGGTCTGCGTCTGGCCGCCCACGCGCAGCTCGTCCACACGGCTGCCGGCGTCTTCGATCTGGATGCGCTCGGTGCGCTGGTTGCCGCGGCCTGACAGCTGCTCAGGATTTTGTAGCGCCTCGCGCTCGCTGGGTGCGGGCTGGGGGGCATTTTGGCCTGAAGTCTGTGCCAGGGCGGCGCCACTGGCCAGGCCCAGCAGCAAAACAATGTGTAGGGGGTGTTGAGCGGCACGCATCGGGCGATTGTAGAGCGCAGCCCATGGCTGGCGGGGCCGTGCACAATCGCCTGCATGAGCAACAAAAAGACCCTGGTGCTGGTGGATGGCTCCAGCTACCTCTACCGCGCCTACCACGCCATGCCCGACCTGCGGGCCGTGCCGGGCGACATGAACAGCCCTGCCACGGGCGCCATCCGCGGCATGATCAACATGATGCAGGCGTTGCGCAAGGAGGCCGTGGCCGACTATGCCGTCTGCGTGTTCGACGCCTCAGGCCCCACCTTCCGCGATGCCCTGTACACCGAATACAAGGCCACGCGCTCGCCCATGCCCGACGACCTGCGCAGCCAGATCGAGCCCATCCACCAGGTGGTGGACCTGCTGGGCTGGAAGGTGGTGGCCGTGCCCGGCGTGGAAGCCGACGACGTGATCGCCACTTTGGCCCATGCGGCGGCTGCCCAGGGCATTGAGGTCATCGTGTCCAGCGGCGACAAAGACTTGAGCCAGCTGGTCAACGAACACATCACCATCATCGACACCATGAGCGGCAAGCGCCGCGACGTGGCGGGCGTGACGGCCGAGTTTGGCGTGCCCCCGGCGCTGATGGTGGATTACCAGGCCCTGGTGGGCGACGCTGTGGACAATGTGCCCGGCGTGACCAAGGTGGGCCCCAAGACCGCCGCCAAGTGGCTGGAAGAATATGGCTCGCTCGACAACCTGATCGTCAACGCCGACGCCATCAAAGGCGTGGCAGGCAACAACCTGCGCGAGGCCATTGCCAGCGGCCAACTGGCCCTGAGCCGCCAGCTCGTCACCATGAAGACCGACTGCGCACTGGCCGACTACATCCCCGGCCTGCCCGCGTTCGACGACATCACGCTCGATGCGCCCGACAACGCGGGCCTGCTGCCGTTTTACGAACAGTACGGCTTCAAGGGCCTGGCCGCCGCCATCAAAGGTGCATCGGCTCCAGCGGCTATAGCCCCCACCGTCGCCATGCCCGGCCAAAGCGGCGACCTGTTTGCCGACCATTCCGCCAGCACCGTGGCCGAGGAAGCCCAGCATCGCACGGTGGTGTACGACACCATCCTCAACTGGGCCGACTTTGACCAGTGGCTGGAGCGCCTGCACAAGGCCCCGCTGACTGCCATCGACACCGAGACCGATTCGCTGGACGAAATGCGCGCGCAAATCGTCGGCATCTCTTTCAGCGTGCAGCCCGGCGAAGCCGCCTACATCCCCCTGCGGCACGAAGGCCCCGATGCCCCCGCGCAACTGCCGTTGGATGAAGTGCTCGCCCGTCTCAAGCCCTGGCTGGAAGACCCCAAGCACCCCAAGCTGGGCCAGCACATCAAATACGACCGCCATGTGTTCGCCAACCACGGCATCGAGGTGCAGGGCTACGCGCACGACACCATGCTGCAAAGCTACGTGCTTGAAGTGCACAAGCCCCACAACCTGACTAGCCTGGCCGAGCGCCACACCGGCCGCAAAGGCATCACCTACGAAGACCTGTGCGGCAAGGGCGCGCATCAGATTCCGTTTGCGCAGGTGCCGGTAGACAAGGCCGCCGCCTACTCGTGCGAAGACTCTGACCAGACCCTGGACGTGCACAACGCCCTGTGGCCCCTGCTGCAGGTCGATGACAAGCTGTGCTTCATCTACGAGCTGGAGATTGCGAGCAGCGAGGCCCTGTACCGCATCGAACGCAACGGCGTGCTGATCGACGCCCCAACGCTGGCCGCCCAAAGCCACGAGCTGGGCCAGCGCATCTTGCAGCTTGAAACCGAGGCGTATGAGATTGCAGGCCAGCCCTTCAACCTGAGCAGCCCCAAGCAGCTCGGCGAAATCTTCTTCGACAAACTGGGCATGCCCGTGGTGAAGAAGACGGCCACCGGTGCCCGCAGCACCGACGAAGAAGTGCTGGAAAAGCTGGCCGAGGACTATCCCCTGCCCGCCAAGCTGCTGGAGCACCGCAGCCTCGTCAAGCTCAAAGGCACCTACACCGACAAGCTCGCCCAACTGGCCCTGCCGCGCACAGGCCGCGTACACACGCATTACGCGCAGGCTGTGGCGGTGACTGGGCGCTTGTCCAGCAACGACCCCAACCTGCAGAACATCCCCATCCGCACCCCCGAAGGCCGCCGCGTGCGCGAGGCCTTTGTGGCCCCTGCAGGCCGCGTGATTGCGAGTGCCGACTACTCGCAAATCGAGCTGCGCATCATGGCCCACCTGAGCGGCGACCACTCGCTGCTGCACGCTTTCCACGCCGGGCTGGACGTGCACCGCGCCACCGCTGCCGAGGTGTTTGGGGTGGAGGTCGATCAGGTCACGAGCGAGCAACGCCGCTACGCCAAGGTCATCAACTTCGGCCTCATCTACGGCATGAGCAGCTTTGGCCTGGCCAAGAACTTAGGCATCGAAACCAAGGCCGCCGCCGCCTACATCGACAAATACTTCCAGCGTTACCCCGGCGTGAAGCAGTACATGGACGACACCAAGGCCGCGGCCAAATCCATGGGCTATGTCGAAACCGTGTTTGGCCGCCGCCTGTACCTGCCCGAAATCAACTCCCCCAACGGCCCCCGCCGCGCCGGGGCCGAGCGCGCTGCCATCAACGCGCCCATGCAGGGCACGGCGGCCGATCTGATCAAGCTGGCCATGGTGGCGGTGCAGAAGGAGTTGGATGCCCACAAGCCGGGCATCCAAATGATCATGCAGGTGCACGATGAACTGGTGTTCGAGCTGCCTGAGAGCGAGGTGGACTGGCTCAAGACCCACATCCCCCGCCTGATGGCGGAAGTGGCGGCGCTGAAGGTGCCTTTATTGGCGGAGGTGGGGGTGGGAGCGAATTGGGATAAGGCACACTGATTTTTGGTGTTTTTGGCCTCTGGCGCTTATCCATGAAGCGCTAACAGCTATCTTTTTGATAGTTCGATAATCAATCACCCATAAAAAAATGGCTCCCAATGGGAGCCATTTTTCTGTGCGGCATGTCAGCAGAATTTTGGAAACACTCCCCATGGCAGCAGCCCCTCGCCAACGCGAGAGACCACCACCATGGGAAGGCCCGCAACTGCTTTCTTTACATGGCGCTGAATTCGCCCGAAGGGATCTGGCCAGTGCGCACGGCTTCAGCCGCTTGTGCACGCACAGCAGCGCGGTCGGCCGTGGACTTGTACGTCACCACACGCGAACCAGCGGGTTCGATGGAGCGGGTCTGTGCCACGGTAGCGGCCTCGGCAGCCACTTCCGCGCGGGTGCGGTTGGTGTCGAACTTCAAAGCGAATTGCGAGCCATCGGCTTCGTCAGCGTGTGCGCCAAAAGAAGCGAAAGCAGCCACAGCGGCCATCGAGAGAAAACGTGCAGTCTTGTTCATGGTGAAACTCCTGAAGATCAAAAAATAGGGATGAGTGAAGCGGGTGTTGGTCAGAGCGTCAGAGCAAATCGGCGATTACATCGAGCCGATTTCACCGTGGGAGATCTGACCCGTGCGAACGGCTTCGGCAGCCTGGGCACGCACGGCAGCGCGGTCTGCTGTGGACGAATACGTCACCACACGCGAACCAGCGGGCTCAATGGAGCGGGTTTGTGCCACGGTGGCGGCTTCGGCCTGCACTTCGGCGCGGGTGCGGTTGGTTTCAAACTGGGTGGCGAATTGCGAAGCGTCGGCTTCGTCAGCGTAGGCGCCAAAAGAAGCAAAAGCGGCAACAGCGGCGATGGAGAGAAAACGTGCGGTGGTGTTCATGATGAAGTCCTTCAGTTAAAAAAAGCGTCTCAAAAAAGCCGGGTCAAAAAACCATTCCTGAACCGGGTTCGGTGAGTCGCCTTGCGGGTTCGGCTCATCGATGGGATGAACTGTACGCCGCTGGTGTTCAGAGAAAAACCACCTGGTCGCGAACTAACTGTTCTGGTTTTGGAAACAATCAAGCCTTTCTTCGTCAGGGTTTACCCAAGTTTTTGGGAGGCAAATGCGGGCTGGCTCACTATTTCCGTACCTCACCATGTTCGTGGCAGGAATGATTGATTTGGGCGTGAGACGAAGGTGGGGTCCGCGTTGCGCTAGCGGGCGGGCATATCAACCCTCAGCTGGCGGCAGGTTTTGAGGCGCACTGAGTAACGCCTGGGGCGCCATCGGTACACTTTTTTGCCCTGTGGTGCGATTGCGCCAACCGCTTCAACGTCTCTTTCACGGCCTGCTCGGCGCCTCTCAAATGACCCAATCAAAGCCCTACACCCCGCCCGCCATCTGGCAATGGAACAAGGACAACGGCGGCCACTTCGCCAGCATCAATCGGCCCGTTGCCGGGGCTACGCACGATAAAGAGCTGCCTGTGGGCAAGCACCCGCTGCAGCTCTACTCGCTGGGCACGCCCAATGGCGTAAAAGTCACGATCATGTTGGAGGAGCTGCTCGCGCTGGGCCACAGCGAGGCGGAGTACGACGCCTGGCTGATCCGCATCAACGAGGGCGAGCAGTTTGGCAGCGGCTTCGTGTCTGTGAACCCCAACTCCAAGATCCCCGCGCTGCTGGACCGCACGGATTCGGCCAACCCGGTGCGCGTGTTCGAGTCGGGGGCCATCCTGATGTACTTGGCCGAAAAGTTTGGCAGCGCCTTTTTGCCCAAGGATGGCGCGGCGCGTGCGGAGTGCCTTTCATGGCTGTTCTGGCAGATGGGCAGTGCGCCCTTTGTGGGGGGCGGGTTTGGGCACTTCTATGCCTATGCACCGATCAAGATCGAGTACGCGATTGACCGCTATGCGATGGAGGCCAAGCGCCAGCTCGATGTGCTGAACCAGCGCCTGGCCGTGACCGAGTACGTGGCGGGCGACGACTACACCGTGGCCGACATCGCGATCTGGCCCTGGTATGGGCTGATGGTGAAGGGCGAGGCCTACGACGCGGGCGAGTTTTTGCAGGTGCATGAATACACCCATGTGCTGCGCTGGGCCGAGCAGGTGGGGCAGCGCCGTGCCGTGCAGCGTGGGCGCATGGTCAACCGCGTGCGTGGTGATTTGGCCAGCCAGTTGCATGAGCGGCACGACGCCAGCGACTTTGAGACCAGGACGCAGGACAAGCTGGTTACTGCCCCCAAGGCTTGACGGGTGATGCCAGCCTGAATCAGCGCGTTGCAAGCGGTGGTGTGATTCTGGAAATTCAAGCCAAAATGGCTGCTATCGCTTGATGGTAAGGCGCTGGCAGCTATTGTTTTTATAGTTCGTTGCGGCCCTGCATGACTTCCATTGGCTTGGGGCGCTGGGGCGTCAAGCCAACCGTTCCAGCCGCGTCTTGTACAGCTGCAGCAAGGTCTGCGCGAAGTTGTCAAGCAGGGCCTGGGCCCACCAGTTGGAGTAGGTGTTGAAGTCGGTGGACAGGCGGTAGCTGATGCGCAGGTGCAGCCGCGTGCCACCGGCCTCGGGCGTCAGTGTGTAGGCGGTGTCGTTCAGGTCAAAGTAAGCGCCGCCAATGGCGACATGGTCGTCCAGCGCGCCTGCAGGGACGGAATCCGGCCCGAAGCGGTAGGTCCAGCGTACATGGCGGCCGGGCTCCCAGTCCTGGATCACCTCGTCAAAGTGCACGCCCTTGGCCCACCGGCTTTTGCGTACGCGCTGGCTGCCCTCTTGCACCGTCACGGCCTCCACTGGCGGGGGCACGCCGATGCGGTAGGTCCAGGCGGTATCCACTTCGTGTGGCTGAATGTTGCGGATGTTGGTAATTCCGTCCCACACCACAGAGGCTGGGGCGTTGATCCACAGGCTGCGCTCCACCTGCCCCATCTGCGCTGGGGCACCCTGCGGCAACACCAGCGCTGCGGCCAGCGGCAGCACGGCAAAGCCGTAGGCGGCATGGCGTGGCCAGCGCGTGAGGCGGCACACCAGGCCCATGAACAGCCCGCCAGCCATGCCCATGAAGGTGAACAGCGGCACGATAACGATGGCGCAGATCAGCCCTTCGATCAGCACGACCAACGAGCCGATCACCACCAGGGCCGTGGCCAGCGCCGGGGCCCAGGCGTAGTAAGACCAGCTGCGCCGCTGCTGCCGCTCTGCGAGGTACACCGTGACGGCCCCGGTGGCCAGGGGCGCGAGCCAGATGAATGCCCCCACCATGGCCGACCAGCGGCTGCTGGGCGCTCCACTGAATGCCAGCCGCAGCAGCAGGCCAAACACCATGCCGCAGACGATGGGCGCCCACTTGGCGAACGGCAGGCGGGACGGGTTGTCCGCATCGTCCCATGGCGGCGTGGGCTTTGACGGGGGCGTGGTGGGGTTGTCAGGCATGGATCCTCCCAAGGGTTGGTGTGCTGTCGTTGTGCGTGGTCGTTCGCGTCGAATTGGAATATCCGCTGGGGCTGAGCTGGTCGGCGCGGATGGCTTCAGAGGGGCAAATGCCGACACGGCGCCTTGTGTTTGCAATGGTGCGTGGCCTTCACCCACTCCACAGCGCTGGCTTGTTCACCATCAGCACAAAGACCACGGCCATGGCGATGAAAGCGGGGTAGCCCAGGCCTTCCCACCAGCGCTGCAGGCGCGTGTATTGCGGGGGCAGTGGGGTTCCTGTGGCATGGGCAGCTTGCGCCATGCGAGCCATGCGGATCTGGATGGCCACCACCGGCAGCCAGCAGGCACCGGCCAGCAGGTACAGCGCGATGGACACAGCCAGCCACGGGGTGCTGAGGGGCCAGCCTGCCATGTGCGCCAGTGCGATGCCGCTAAGCGGTTGCACCACCACGGCGGGCGTGGTGAACCACCAGTCAGCCCGCACCACCAAGCGGCCCACCACGGCCTGCGCGGCCACGCTGCCGCTGCGGTTGGCAAAGAACAGATAAAAAGCCGAGCCCAGTCCTGTGCCCACCAGCAGCACGCTGGAGATGATGTGGATGGTCTTGAGGGCGAGGTAGGTGTTCATGGTGCGGTTTCCTCGTTGCGGGCCAGCACGATCAGGATGGCGGCGATGGGCAGGTTCTTGAGCAGGGAGCCGAGCGGGTCCAGCCACAAATGGGGCAGCAGCACGGTGGCGGTGGCTGTCATCACCCCCATGAGCCCCAGCGCGGCCCAGGCGCTGTGCCGGCCAGGCCAGCGCCACAGTGCCAAGCCCATCAGCAAGTCGGCCGCAGCGCCGCTCCAGATCAGGGCTTGTATCCAGGCGCCATCCGTCAATCCGGCCTCGCGCAACAGCGCTTCGCCCTGTGTGCGGTGGGTGATGGCGCTGACCACTGCGGTGCCCAGCCACACGGCCACCAGACTGGCACGCAACAGCTGCGCGGTCGGTGCGGGCAGCCGGGCGCCTATGGGGTTTGCGCGCCGTGTCATGAAGAGACTCCTGGCGCTGGGATGGGCGGGTTCCACGCGCGCTCCACCAACTGGCTGAAGTGCGTGGCGGTGTGGCCCAACAGGGTTTGCAGCGGTGCAGGGTCGGCCACGTTGTCGGTGGCCAGCATGGCCAGGGTTTCGCTGCACCAGGGCGACACCGGCACCCAGTCGCCCAGCCGTGCAGACAGTTGTGTAAGCGGGGCGGGCAGTCGCAGTGCACGGGCAGGGGATTGGCCGCACTGCGCCCGCAGGCTGGCAATCAGCGCGGCCATGGGCAGCGCCTCGGGGCCCACGCAGGGGACCACGCCACGTTGGTGTACGTGGCTGCCCAGCAGCGCCACCACGGCATCGGCCAAATTTTGCACAGCCACGGGCTGCACGCGCGCCGTGAGCACGGGCCCCGGCAGCACCAGCACGGGCAGGTGGGCCAGTTGCATGAAGAGGGCGGCACTGGCACCGCCGCGGCCAAACACCACGCTGGGGCGCAGCACCACGCTGCGCATCGCGGTATTTGCCGCTGCCGTCAGGCCCAGCAGGTGGTCGTCGGCCGCGCGCTTGGTGCGGGCGTATCGGGTGGTGCCGGTTTGCACACCCAGCGCAGAGATCTGCACCACACGCCGCACGCCGGCTTGCCGGCATGCCTCAAACAGCGCCACGGGGGTGTGTTGGTGCACCGCATCGATGGGGCGCGCGGGTGTGTTGCGCAGCACGCCCACCGCGTTGACCACGGCATCAATGCCCTGCAGGCGTGGCAGCCAGGTGGCGGCATCGGTGTCACGCGCAAAGTCCATGGGCACGCCGCTGGCGTGCTTTTGCCGTGGCGAATGGCCTGTGTGCACGGTGTGCCCTGCCTGGCGCAGTGCGGCGGCAATGGCCCGTCCGATGAAGCCGGTGGCCCCAGTCAACAGCACTTGCAAGGGAGCGGTGTGGGTGGATGGTGTGGAGGGTGTGGGCATGGCGGGCCTCGGTGGTTTAACGCGTGCATTGGTCCGTGCATTGCCGGGCTGCTGCCCGCTCTGCTGCGCGGCGCAGGGCCTTGCCAAAAAACAGGCGCACGGCCCACGCAGGCACCCGATAGCGGTTGCGTGCCACCACGGGGTACAGCCGGTCCAGCCCCGAGCGCAGCAAGGGAACACGGGCGGGGGCCACAACCCAGCCCAGGCCCACAGCGGCGTAGGCCACTTCAAACGCTGCTACGCCAACCAGCCATTGCCCACCGGCCGTGCGGGCATGCATGCGGGCCAGCAGCGCCGCGCGCGTGACGTCCTTGGGGCAGGCAAAGCCAGGGGCTTGCACGTCCTCGAACTGCAGCTGCCCGGCCTGGTTGCGCAGCATGAGGTTGTGCATCTCGGTGTCACACAGCGGGCAGGCACTGTCGTAGTACAGGGTCAGGGGATATAGGCTTGCGGTCATGGTCTCCACCTTTTCTGAAATTTCTGTCAAAAGAGAAATTTATGGGCAAAAAATTTTCAGCAAACACTTACGGGGCGGGGGATCCACTGTCGGAAGCGCCGGAGGGCGCTGGGGCCGCAGGCGCGTCGCCTCCGCGCACAAACTTCTGCACCGTGGCGCCCATGCGCAGCACTTTCTCCAGCGTGTTGGGGGACAGGCGCAGCATCTCGTCCGCCCAGGTGCCCAGCGACTCCATCAGGTGCAGGGTTTCGCGCACGCGGTCTTGGGCGTCGGGGCTTTCCTGGGCAAATTCGGGCTTGCGCACGAGTTCGCGCAGCATGCGGGTAGTGGGGTCGAACTCGCGCGTCTTGCGCTCGCGCACCACGGTGCGGAAAAGCTCCCACACATCGCTGCTGGTCTCGTAGTAATCGCGCCGGTCGCCCAGCACATGGGTCACGCGGATGAGTTGCCAGTTGAGCAGTTCTTTGAGGCTGTTGCTCACGTTGGAGCGTGCCACCACCAGGGTGTCGGCGATCTCCTCCGCGTTGAGCGGGCGGCCGTGGAAGAACAGCAGCGCGTGGATTTGCGCCACCGTGCGGTTGACGCCCCAGGCGCTTCCCATCTCTCCCCAGTGGACGACAAATTGTTGGGCAATGGGCGTGAGTTGCATGGTGAGCAGTCTCGTTATTTCTGTTATTTCTGTCAATAGAGAAATTTTTCGGGATGCATGCGATTCGGCTTCGAAGTGGCTTGTGGCGCGCGCTCCAATGTTTGCCCCGTTTGCTGAGGGCTGATCACCCCAGGTGGGCACTGCGGACTTTTCATGGCCCGTCGAACCCAGCGAGGCCATCGGTGCCCGCGCCTGCGGGATGTGCCTGCCAGTTGCTTGTTCGCCATGGTCCCCTTAGCGCACGCTGCAATGGGCAGATTCCGGGATTGCGCATCCGGCCCATTCCTTGCATCGTCGCCTTATGCGCCTTCGCCACATAGAAGTTTTTAACGCCGTCATGCTCACCGGCAGCGTGAGTGCGGCCGCCCGCCTCATCAACGTCACGCAACCTGCAGTCAGCCGCATCCTGGCCCATGCGGAGCTGCAACTGGGTTTCCCGTTGTTCCATCGACTCAAGGGCAAGCTGGTGCCCACCACCGAGGCGCAGACGCTGTACCCACACATCGAGCGCTTGTTCACCCAGCTCGATGACGTGCAGCGCCTGGCCAGCAGCCTCAAGAGCGACCGTCGCGAGGGCGAATTGCATGTGCTGAGCGTGCTGGCGCTCAGCTATGAGGTGCTGCCGCGTGCGTTGCGGTTCTTTCGCCAGAAGCACCCGGACGTGATGGTCACCATCGACGCACTGCATTCACCGCAGATCATTTCAGCGTTGGTGCTGCAGGAGGCTGACGTGGGCTTCGTGTTCAGCGCAGTGGCCCACCCATCACTCACGCAAGAGCACCTGGCCGATGGCCAGATGGTGTGCGTGGCACCCAAGGGCATGCTGGGCCCGCAACTGGTGAGTGCGGGTGGGGTGCAACTGGCAGATCTGGCAGACTTGCCAGTGGTGCGGCTGGACGTGCGAGACCCGCTGGGCATGCTCGTCAACCACGCCTGCCGTGAGGCAGGTGTGGGCCTGTCCACCGCATTCACGGTGCAGACCTACCACGCTGCGTTGGCCCTGGCCCACCACGGTCTTGCCGTCGCCATTGTGGATGGCTGCACGGCAGCGTCGGCCAACCCCAGCAAGGTGGACGTGCTGGCACTGGAGCCGCAGATCGACGTTCCAATCAAGTCGCTGCGCACGGTCAACCGGCCCAGCTCGCTGCTGGCCAGCGCCATGACGCAGTGCATGCACCAGGCTGTGGTGGAAACCCTGGGCTTGGCGCAGTGAGCAGGGGCGCAGCGGGCAGAACGTTATGCCCGCGTTGCCTTCGCACACGGTGCATGGCATTGCCACTGGCGTGGCGTCCGCCGAACTGAAAGCGTCCTCAGGCGGGTGCCAGCAGCTCGGCCACCTGCGCAGCCGTGCCGAATGCCAGGGTAAAACCCAACGCGCCATGCCCTGTGTTGAGCAGCAGGTTGTGGGGCGCAGCGGCGTGCCGCCCCACCAGGGGCACCCCTGTGGGTGTGGCGGGGCGCATGCCGCTCCACGGGTGTACGTCGTCAGATGCTGCGCAGCCAGGGAACACGGCCTGTGCTGCGTCACGCAGACTCTGGATGCGTTCTGGCGGAATATGGTGGTTGTGGCCCACCAGCTCGGCCATACCCGCCACGCGCAGGCGTTGGCCAATGCGAGCGAAGACCACCTTGCGCGCAGCGTCGGTCACGTTCACCCGCGGTGCAGTGCCGGGCGCCTGGGCGGTGTCCAACGTAATGCTGTAGCCCTTGAGCGGGTACACGGGCAGCCGAAAGCCCAGCGCGCGTGCGGCATCGTGGCTGTGGCTGCCCAAGGCCAGCACGAACTGGTCTGCGTGCACATTACCCACGCGGGTGCGCGCCGCCACTATGCGTGCCCCTTCGCGCACAAAGCCGGTGATGTGCGCACCCAGAATAAAGCGCACGCCGCGTGCGGCCAGCAGGTCTTGCAGGCCGCGGCACACCTTCAGGCAGTCGGCCGCACATTCGCTGGGGGTATAGATGGCGCCAGCGATGTGCGGCTGATAGTGCTGCAGCGCAGGTTCTATTTCTGCGCAGCGTTCGGCCGAAACGGCCTCCTGGCTGCTGCCCCAGCTGCACTGCAGCTCCATCTGCCGACGCGCTGCCTGCAGGCCTGCAGCCGTGTCGTACAGCACCAGCTTGCCAGTGGCAGAAAAGTCGCAATCGATGTGCTCGGCTTGCAACATGGCTTCAAAGTGGTGGCGGCTCAGCGCCGCCAGGGCCAGCAGCCGCTCGGTGCTGCGTTCGGACGTTTGCTGGTTGCACGCGCGCAAAAACTCGATGCCCCAGCGCCATTGGTGCGTATCCCATTGCGGGCGCAGCTTGAGTGGCGACTGCCGCGACAGCAGCAACTTGGGCAACTGGCGCCAGATGCTGGCGTCTGCCAGCGGTTGCACGTAGCTGTAGCTCAACTGTGCGCCGTTGCCGCCGCTGGCACCGGTGCCAGGCGCCCCCTGGTCGATGACGGTGACTTGCATGCCGCGCTGAAGAAGTTCATACGCGGTGGCCAGGCCGACGATGCCTGCGCCGAGAACACATACCTGCATGGTGTGAAGTGGTTGGTGGATGCGACCACTGTAGGGTGGTGCAGCGCGCTTGAACAATGCCGAAGCGATGGCTGCCCATGCCAGCAAGTTATGGGCTGGCGGCGGGGCGATGGACCACGCGATGCAACGTGCGAATGCGGGCCCGGACCTTGCATCCATCCTGTCCTTTTATGGTGCATTGGCGCACCGAAAAAGAGCCATAACTTTTCATCATGGTGTACCCGTGCAAATGAATTGTTCAAGTGCGGCGCGAATTTTTACAGTGCCCCTGCGTTCCGCTTTTTTTCATCTGGTTTCTTCTTTTCCAACCTTGCCATTCCATTTTGCAAAGGGATATTCATGAAGCTCTCCGCCGTTACCTCTGCCGCCATCGTTGCCACCGGCTTGCTGGCCAGCACCATGGCCAGCGCCGACACGCTCAAGAAGATTGCCGATTCCGGAAAGATCACGCTGGCTTACCGCGAGTCGTCTGTGCCCTTCAGCTACCTGGCTGGCCCCGGTGCGCCCATCGGCTTCTCGGTGGACATTTCCAACGCCGTGGTGGATGCGGTGAAGAAGCGCGTGAACAACCCCAACCTGAAGGTGGAGTTGCAGGCCGTCACCTCACAGAACCGCATTCCACTGCTGACCAACGGCACCATCGACCTGGAGTGCGGCTCCACCACCAACAACACCGCGCGCGCCAAGGATGTGCAGTTCGCCATCAACCACTTCTACACCGGCACGCGCCTGCTGACCAAGAAGACATCGGGCGTGAAGAACTACGCCGACCTGGCCAAGAAAAAGGTGGCCAGCACCTCGGGCACGACGAACGCCCAAGTCATTCGCAAATACAGCCGCGACAATAACCTGGACCTGGACATCGTCCTTGGCAAGGATCACGACGATGCCGTGCTGCTGGTGGACAGCGGCCGTGCCGAGGCTTTTGCGATGGACGACATCCTGCTGTTTGGCCTGATGGGCAACCAACGCAACCCCAGCGACTGGGAAGTGGTGGGCGACTCGCTGCAGGTGGAACCCTACGCGTGCATGCTGCGCAAGGACGACCCGCAGTTTCAGACACTGGTCAACGGCGTGATCGGGGGGATGATGAAGTCCGGCGAGTTTGAAAAGCTCTACACCAAGTGGTTCATGTCGCCCGTGCCTCCGCGCAACCAGAATCTGAACCTGCCCATGGGCAAGGAACTGCGCGACAACCTCGTTGCGCAGAGCGACAAGCCTGCGATGTAAGCGCTGCCGGCCTCTCATGTCTCCAGCTCACATCAGCCCACCGCCCCAGGTGGTGGGCATTCTCGGGGGCATGGGCCCTGCAGCGGGTGCAGACTTTGTGCGCTTGTTTGTAGAGGCTTGCACCGACCGAATGGGCGCGCTGGGCATTCCAGTGCGCGACCAGGCCTACCCGGAGCATTGGCTGGCGCAGGTGCCCATACCAGACCGGTCGGCCGCGCTGGCGGACACGCGCCCGGGTGCCCACCAGCCCGCAGACCCGTTGCTGCAGGCCACCGGCCGACTGGCTGCGCTCGGCGCGCGCGTGGTGGCCATCGCGTGCAACACCGCCCATGCTTGGCATGGGTTGTTGCAGCAGCGCTTTCCCCAAGTGGTGGTGCTGCACGGCGTGCAGGAGGTGGCCAGTGCCCTCACGGTGCGCCAGGTGCATGCCGTGGGTTTGCTGGCTACGCAGGGCGCCTATGAGGCGGGCCTCTACCAGCGCGAGCTGGAGAGCCAGGGCATTGGCTGCCTCCTGCCCGAACCGCACGAGCGCGAATGGCTCATGGAAGGCATCTACAACGGCGTGAAGGCGGGCAACTATGCCCTGGCACGCCTGCGGTTTGAAGCTGTGGCGTTGGCCCTGCAGCAGCGGCACGGCGTTTCCACGCTCATCATGGGTTGCACCGAGATTCCCCTGGCACTGGCCGAACACCCGGGGCTGCCTGGGCTGATGTTGGTGAATCCCTCGGTGGAGCTGGCTTCTGCCCTGGCACGGCACGCTTATCGCGCCGCCGACTCCCTGGGTTGAACGGCATCGCTGTCGGCCAACCACTGCGCGGTCCGGTCTTCTTCAAAAGCCATTCGCCAAGCCGGGTGGCCATTTCTCCATCAAGGTGGCATTCATGGCATTCATGGCATTCACGGCGGTCGAGTCGGTCGGGTGGCGTCTGCGCGCGCGCAGGCTGCTCGCAGGGGTGGTGTGTGCTCTTGGCGTATGTATGGCCAAGGGCGTGCCGGCCCAGGCAGAAGCACCTGCGGCAGGCACTGTGCTGCAACGCATCCAGGCCACTGGCGCGGTGGTCATCGGCCACCGCGAGTCGTCCTTGCCCATGTCGTATGTGGCAGAGGGGAAACCGATGGGCTACAGTGTGGACATCTGCCTGCAGATCGCGCAGGCGCTGGGCCGCCACCTGAAGCTGCGCGACACGCGGGTGGAGTACCGGATGGTCACGTCCAGCAGCCGTTTCGATGCCATTGAAAAAGGCGAGGTGGACCTGGAATGTGGCTCCACCACCAACACGGCAGCGCGCCGCCAGCGCGTGGCTTTCACCATTGCGCACTTCATTGCGTCTTCACGCATCGTGGTGCAAAGCGACAAGCCGTATTCGCGCATTGAAGACTTGGACGGCAAGACGCTGGCGTCCACCGCAGGCACCACCAACATCGATTCATTGGCGCGCGAGGCGGCCAACAAGTCCGTGCGCTTACGCATTGAACCTGCCAAGGACCACGCCGAGGGCTTCGCATGGGTAGTGAATGGCAAGGTCGACGGCTTCGCGATGGACGATGTGCTGCTGTATGGCCTGCGCGCCAGCCACACGCGGCCGCAAGACCTGAAGGTGATTGGCAAGCCCATGACGATCGAGCCCTACGCCGTGGCGTTCGAGCGCAACAACCCCGAATTGAAGGCGGTGGTGGACGCCGAACTGCGCCGTCTGATCCAGACCCGCGAACTGCACCGCCTGTACGACAAGTGGTTCACTCAGCCCATTCCGCCGCAGGGCATCAACCTGGGCATGCGCATGCCGCACCTGCTGGTGGATTCGCTCAAATTTCCGTCCGACTACGTGCCGCAATAGCGCTTTTCCGGCCAGTCAATGCGCGGGCTCAAACACCTCAAACCGGTTGCGCCCGCCGTATTTCGCCCGGTACAGCGCGGCATCCGCCGCGTGAACCAGGGTGTCAGGGCCCATGTCGGCACGCGGCACCAGGCTGGCAACGCCCATGCTCAGCGTGATCACCGATGCGGTGGGTGAGCGCGGATGGGCCAGAGCGGCATCACTGAGCCGGTCCATGCACCGTTGGGCCATCGCGACCGCATCTGCCTGGGCC
>JBCNOJ010000519.1:0-3081 GCA_039593925.1 Acidovorax sp. | reverse complement strand
GTGCCCTTTTCCATCACGCGGCGCATGAACAGGTCGGGGATCCAGTTGGCCGTGTTCATGTCGTGCGTGCGGCGGCGGTCGTCGCCGGTGTTCTTGCGCAGTTCCAGAAACTCTTCGATGTCCAGGTGCCAGGTTTCCAGGTACGTACAGACAGCGCCCTTGCGCTTGCCACCCTGGTTCACGGCCACGGCCGTGTCGTTGACCACCTTGAGGAACGGCACAACGCCTTGTGATTCGCCGTTGGTGCCCTTGATGTGGCTGCCCAGGGCGCGCACGCGCGTCCAGTCGTTGCCCAGGCCGCCCGCGAACTTGGACAGCAGGGCGTTTTCCTTGATGGACTCGTAGATGCCATCGAGGTCGTCCGGCACCGTGGTCAGGTAGCAGCTCGACAGCTGCGAGCGCAGCGTGCCGCTGTTGAACAGCGTGGGTGTGCTGGACATGAAGTCAAAGCTGGACAGCACTTCGTAGAACTCGATGGCGCGAGCTTCGCGGTCGGTTTCGTTCAGCGCCAGGCCCATAGCCACGCGCATGAAGAAGGCCTGGGGCAGCTCGATGCGGGTCTTCTTGACGTGCAGGAAGTAGCGGTCGTACAGCGTCTGCAGGCCCAGGTAGTCGAACTGCAGGTCGCGCTCGGCCTTGAGCGCGGCACCCAGGCGATTCAGGTCGTATTGCTTGAGCAAGCGCTCGTCCAGCAGCTCGTTGTCCACCCCCTTCTGGATGAAGGTCGGGAAATAGTCCTTGTAGGCTTGGCCCATGTTGCTTTGGGCCACATCACGCCCCAGCACCTCGCGCACGATGGTGTGCAGCAGCAGGCGGGCCGTGGCATAGGTGTAGTCGGGGTCTTTTTCGATCAGGGTGCGGGCGGCCAGAATGGATGCCTTGTACACCTCGTCCATGGGAACGCCGTCATACAGGTTGCGCATGGTCTCGGCGACGATAGGCGCAGCCTTGATGTCAGCGCCCAGGTTGGCGCAGGCCGACTCGATCAACCCGTGCAGGCGCAGGATGTCCAGCTGCACACGTTGGCCGTTGTCGATCACGTGCATCACCGGGGTGGCGGGAGCGAGCTGTTCCTGGTGGTGGGCGCGCTCCTGCGTGCGGCGCTCGCGGTACAGCACGTAGGCGCGGGCGACTTCGTGGTGCTCGCCGCGCATCAGGCCCAGCTCGACCTGATCCTGCACATCTTCAATATGGAAGGTGCCGCCGCCAGGTCGCGAGCGCATCAGGGCGCGGACCACGTTCTGGGTGAGCGTGTCCACGACCTCGCGCACGCTGGCAGAGGCCGCGCCCTGCGTGCCGTGCACCGCCAGAAACGCCTTCATCATCGCCACTGCAATTTTCTGGGGCTCGAACGGCACCACCGCGCCGTTGCGGCGAATGATCTGGTAGTGCGTGAGCGGGTGCGCTGCTGCGTTCGCAGTCGCCTGGGGCGCAGGCGCATCCGTGGGGGTGGCGTGGGATGGGGAAGGCGTGTTCAAAGCAGCTTGCATGGGTGTCCTCTTCTGTGGGCTGTCTGGGATGGGCGTGCGGTTGGAAGTGCCGCCGCGGGGTGCGAGTCATGCGCCGGCATTCAGTCTGGCGCACACTATATATGGTGTGCCGAATGGGTTCAAGACACTACCGGTAGTGTACCGTCGTCAGCGCGCCAAAAAATGAAACAGCCTGTTCGCAATCCGCAAACCGGTGCGCCAGGGGCCTTGCGGAGAGCCTGTATCCGCGCAGAAAAGACGGCCAGACCACGCAGGCGCGGGCGATGATGGCGCGTTTTGCTTGAAAACCCGCATGGGTTCTACGCCTGCCGTTTTGTGCGTTCGCACAAAGAAATTTTTAGGCGGATGCCAGATCGCGGCGACGTCCCGCTTCAGGCTGGCCCATGAGGGCGCTGGTTGTGCGGGAAATAGTCCGACGACCAGCCCAGGGCGCCCTGCAGGCGCTGCCACTCAAACCCTGCCCCTGGGTCTTGCTTGCGTCCCGGAGCAATGTGTTCGTGGCCCGCAATGTGGCGGATGGGATAGCGGTGTGCGAGGTCTTGGCACAAGGCTGCGAGCGTGGTGTACTGCGCGGGCTCAAAGGAGAAGCCCTCAAGCCCTTCCAGTTCAATCCCGACAGAGTCGTCATTGCATTGGCTGCGCCCACGGTAATGGGATTTCCCGGCATGCCAGGCACGGCGGTCGCAATCCACAAATTGCCAAAGAACGCCCTGCCGATCAATCAAAAAATGCGCCGAGACTTGCAGCCCTCGAATGCTCTGGTAGTAAGGATGCGCCTCCCAGTCGAGGGTGTTGGTGAACAGCTGTTGGACCGCGCCATTCCCGAACTCCCCGGGCGGCAGGCTGATGGAATGCACCACGATGAGGTCGACCAGCGTGGCCGGCTCAGGACGAGGGCCCTCGTTGGGCGACGCGAGGTGTTTGGCAGACCGGTGCCAGCCGCCGTCCCAAACGTCAGCCGATGTCGTCATGGGGGTCGGAGTCGGTGGGCGCAGCGATGTTGAGGCGCGCGATGCGGTAGCGGATCTGCCGAAGGCTGATGCCTAGGCGGGCCGCTGTCGCTGTGCGGTTGAACCCGGCCTCGCGCAGCGCGCGGATGAGGATGTCGCGCTCCTGCTGATCCAGCCATGCCTGCAAGTCACTAGGGAGCGCTACGCTGTTGCCCAATGGGGTTGGGTTGGATGCCTGTGCCGACGGCGTAGCGGAGACACCCGCTGTGGAAGGTTGTATCGAGGCTGAGCGCCCGGTCGCTGCATCAATGCCCCCGTGGGGGGCGTCGACATGAAGCTCTTCCCCATCACTCAGCGCCACGGCACGGTGCAACAGGTTTTCAAGTTCGCGCACATTGCCGGTCAATGGGTGTGAGGCAATGGCGTCCAGTGCTGCCGTGGTGAGGGCTGGCACTGGAATACCCGACTCCTGAGCGATGCGGGCCAACAGTGCGTTGCACAGCGCAGGAAGGTCTTCACGCCGCTCCCGCAGCGGCGGAATCACGATTTCAATCACGTTCAGGCGGTAATACAGGTCCTGGCGGAAACGGCCGGATTGCACGTCGGCCGCCAGGTCGCGGTGGGTTGCGCTGACGATGCGC
>JBCNOJ010000518.1:0-3103 GCA_039593925.1 Acidovorax sp. | reverse complement strand
TTTCTGCCTGGTAGGGCGTGTAGGCGGTGTACCAGGCGGGGTTTTCGAGGATGTTGCGCAGGATGACGCCCGGCGTGTGCGTGCCGTAGTAGCCCTGGCCGATGAAGCTCTTGAGCAGCTGGTTCTTGCTGGCGATGGACTTGAGTTCCGCCAGCGCGGCGGCTTCGGTCAGGGGGGCTGGCAAGTTCATCGCACTGCTGCGCGCGATGGAGCGCGGCACGATGCTCTCGATGAGCGCGTGGCGCGAGGCCTCGCCGATCACCGACAGCATGTGGGCTTCGTCAGCCGCGTCGATGCCGATATGGCGTGGCAGGAATTCGGTGGCGTTTTCGAGCGCTGCGAGCGCGGGCAGGGGGGCGAGGGTGGTCATCGGCGGCGGCGTGGGACAGGAGGCACATAGGCCCGGCAGCACGCCGCCGGGCCGCGGAAAACAGATCCAGCGAGCGATCAGGCGTTCTTGGCGAACTCCGCGTAGGCGGGCTCGTCCATGAGCGCATCGAACTGCATCATGTCGGTGACGTGGACCTTGAAGAACCAGCCGGCGCCCAGCGGATCGCTGTTGGCCAGCGAAGGGTCGGCGCGCAGCGCTTCGTTCACTTCCACGATCTCGCCAGAGACGGGCATGTAGACGTCGGCGGCAGCCTTGACGGACTCCACCACGCCAGCGACTTCACCCTGGGCGAAGGTCTTGCCGACTTCGGGCAGGTCCACAAACACCACGTCGCCCAGCGCGTCTTGCGCATGCACGGTGATGCCCACGGTGGCGGCTTCGTGGTCGGAGATGTCGATCCACTCGTGATCCTTGGAAAACTTGACGGTCATGGGGGCTCCAGAAAAAAGAGGTAACAAATAAAAAGTGCCGATGCCAGCCAAGACTTTAGCCGGGCTCGCGCAGTGGGATGCCGATGCTGGTCATCCGCGGTAGTAGCGTGCGGGGGTAAACGGCATGGAAGCCACCTCCATGGGCACGGCCTTGCCGCGCACGATGGCGTTCACACGGGTGCCCACGGCAGCGAAAGCGGGCGTGACATAGCCCATGGCCACCGGCTGGTTCACGGTGGGGCCCAGCAGGCCGCTCGTCACCTCGCCTATCTTTTGTCCGTCCGGGCTCTGCAGCTCGGTGTGTTCCCGCACGGGCACACGCTCCAGCGCCACCAAGCCTACGCGCTTGCGCGGCAGGGTGGCGGGGGTGTCGATCTGCGCCAGCACTTTGTCCGCGCCAGGAAAGCCTCCGGCCCGGGCGCCGCCGGTGCGGCGCACCTTCTGGATGGCCCAGTTAAGCGCCGCTTCGGGCGGGGTGGTGGTGGTGTCGATGTCGTTGCCGTAGAGGCACAGACCCGCTTCCAGGCGCAAGGAGTTGCGCGCACCCAGGCCAATGGGCTGAACCTCGGGCTGCGCGAGCAGGGCGCGGGCGAGGGTTTCGGCCTGTGCGGCGGGCACGGAGATTTCAGAACCGTCTTCGCCGGTGTAGCCGCTGCGGGTCACGAAGCAGTCGCAGCCCGCGATGGAAAAATCGCCCCCGGTCATGAACACCAGCTTTTCCACGCCCGGTGCAAGGCGGGCCAGCGCGGTGACGGCCTGCGGGCCTTGCAGTGCCAGCAGCGCGTGGTCGGGCATGGGCACCACCTGGCAGCGCTGGCCGATGCGGCTTTGGATGTGGGCGATGTCGCCCACCTTGCAGGCGCCGTTCACGATGACGAAGATTTCGTCGTTCCCCTGGTTGAAGAACATCAGGTCATCGATGATCGTGCCTTCGTCCGTGAGCAGCAGGCCGTAGCGTTGCTTGCCCACGGGCAGGTCGATCACGTCCACGGGCATCAGCGTTTCGAAGGCGGCAGCGGCATCGGGCCCGATGAGCTTGAGCTGGCCCATGTGGGAGACATCGAACAGCCCTGCAGCGGTGCGGGTATGCGCGTGCTCGGCCATCAGGCCGGCTGGGTACTGCACGGGCATGGAGTAGCCCGCGAAGGGCACCATGCGGGCGCCCAGCTCAATGTGCAGGGCGTTCAGAGGGGTGGTAAGCAGGGGGGCTGCGGCTGATGACATGGCGGACTCCGGGGCAAATAGGGGCCGCGACCAACCCTGTGGTCACGGAATTTGCCCTGCTGTCCGCTTTACCTGAGAGATTCACCGCAGCGCCCTGGCTGGCCGCGCGGCTTGCTCCTTCGGTGGATGGGGCTGCTGCATCGGATTGCGCAGTCCATCTCTCTCCAGCAAGGGAACGCCCGCATCACTGCGGGCGGTTGCCAGTCCTTTTGCCTGAGCGTTCGGCTGCTGCCTGCGCCTTCGGCGGTGCCGCTCTGCCTTTTGTGCAAAGGCGGGACACTCTCTCCTGACCCGGCGGATTCTAACTACTTTGCGTAGACCAGATCCCGCAACGCCAGCGAAATCGAGGGGACGTAGGTGATCACTAGCAGGCACACCAGGATGACACCCACGAACGGCAACAGGTGTTTGATGATCCGGTCCAGCGATATGCGTGCCACGGTGCATGCAGCAAACAGGTTCACGCCAAAGGGTGGGGTAATCATGCCCAGCGCCAGGTTGACCACCATGATGAGCCCGAAGTGCACCGGGTCGATGCCAAAGTGCATGGCCACGGGCGCTAGGATGGGCGCCAGCACGATGATGGCGGCACTCGTTTCAATGAACATGCCGATCACGAACAGCGCTGCATTCACGCCCAGCAGGAACAAAGCGGGGGACTGCAGCACGGCCTCCAGCCAGCGACCAATGGCGTCGGGCACGCCCGCGCGGGTGATGAGGAAGGCGAACAGCCCAGCGTTGGCGATGATGAACATGATCACCGCCGACGAGATGGCCGACTTGCGCAGGATGGCGAACAGGTCCTTGAGCTTGATCTCGCGGTAGATCACCACACCCACGATGAGCGCATAGAACACCGCCACGGCCGACGCCTCGGTGGGCGTGAACACGCCGCCATAGATGCCGCCCAGAATGATCACGGGCATCAGCAGTGCCCAACCGGCCTGCCAAGTGGCTTTGCCAAACGGCATGCGGCCTTCACCGTCGTTCTTGCCCCAGCCCTTCCACTTGCAGTAGACCCAGACAAAGAGCATCAGCGCAGCGCTGATCAGCAGGC
>JBCNOJ010000517.1:0-3108 GCA_039593925.1 Acidovorax sp. | reverse complement strand
TGTTCGCCACCGTGGTCTGGCTGGTCTGGGTGCTGGGCCAGCAAAGCGGCATCGATGGCGCAGGCGCACTCTTGATCCTGCTGGTGGGGCTGTCGCTGGTGGTGTGGGCCCTGTCGCTGGCCGGGCGTGCTCGGGTTTGGATGGCCAGCGTATCCATCGCGGCGATGGCGCTGCTGGTCTGGTCCTTTGCGCCGCACATCACCAACGTGCCCACCACACAAAGCGCTACCCAGGCGTCGTCGGCCACCGGCTGGCAGCCCTGGGCCCCCGGCGCGGCCGAGCAGATCGTGGCCGGTGGCCGCCCCGTGTTTGTGGACTTCACTGCCGCCTGGTGCGTGACCTGCCAGTACAACAAGAAGACCACCCTGGCCCACGCCGACGTGCTGGCCGACTTGCAGACCAAGAACGTTGCCCTGCTGCGCGCAGACTGGACGCGCCGCGACCCCGCGATCACCGCCGCCCTGGCCTCGCTGGGCCGCAATGGCGTGCCGGTGTACGTGTTCTACCGCCCTGGCAAACCGCCGGTGGTGCTGACCGAGGTGCTCAGCGTGGACGAGGTGCGCGCCACCATTGCCCAGTTGTAGCCCTCCCTGCTTTCGACCACCCGCCAACCCTTCAGGAGACCCGCCATGAAGCTGCTTCGCCGTACGTTGATTGCCACTGCTGCCTTGGTCGCGCTGGGCGCCCAGGCCGCCGCCACCGTGGGGCAGCCCGCGCCCGACTTCACGCTCAAGGACACCAACGGAAAGACCGTGCGCCTGTCGGACTTCAAAGGCAAGCACGTGGTGCTGGAATGGACCAACCCCGGCTGCCCCTTTGTGCGCAAACACTACGACAGCGGCAACATGCCCGCCACGCAAAAGGACGCCACTGGCAAAGGCGTGGTGTGGCTGTCCATCAATTCCACCGAAAAAGCCGCGAGCGACTACCTGGAGCCCGCCAAGCTGATGGCCTGGAAGCAGGAGCGCAAGGCTGCCCCCACGGCCGTTTTGATGGACGAAGAAGGCACCGTGGGCCGAAGCTACGGCGCGCGCACCACGCCCCACCTGTACATCGTCAACCCGCAGGGCCAACTGATCTACGCGGGCGGTATCGACAGCATCCCCTCGGCCCGCCCGGCCGACATTGAGAAGGCCACCAACTATGTGAAGGTGGGGCTGGCGGAGGCGCTGGCAGGCAAGCCGATTTCGGCAGCGACGACGGCGCCGTATGGGTGCAGCATCAAGTACAAGTCGCCGGCCTGACCCTCCGCCGCGAACCCGGGGCATACGTACACTGTTTGCATGCTCCACACCCCCGACACCATCAGCACCCTGCGCCACCTGCTGACCGCCTGCCGCACCATCGCGGTGGTGGGGCTTTCGCCGCAGTGGCACCGCCCCAGCTACTTCGCGGCCAAGTACATGCAGGCGCACGGCTACCGCATCGTGCCCGTCAACCCACTGGTGGCGCAGGGCGGCGGGCAGATCCTGGGCGAGACAGCCTATGCCAGCGTGACCGAGGCGGCCGCCGCGCTGGCAGCGCAGGGCCAGAAGATCGACATGGTGGACTGCTTTCGCAAGAGTGAGGACATCCCTCCGCTGGCCGACGAAGCCGTCGCCATCGGCGCACAGTGCCTGTGGCTGCAGTTGGGCGTGTTCAATGAGGCCGCAGGCTTGCGCGCTGAAGCGGCGGGGCTGCAAGTCATCCAGAACCGCTGCGTGAAGATCGAGCACGCGCGGCTGTTTGGCGGGCTGGGCTGGATGGGGGTGAACACCAAGGTCATCAGCGCCAAACGCCTTCGGCAATTGCCTTACTAGCAAATCCATAGCTACCAGCGCTTATGGGATAAGCGCCAGAGGCCAATTTGGCTCAAATTTCCGCCCCAAACCAACAAATCACCGCGCAGCGTCTGCACCACCGCCATGACAGAGCCCCTACCGAACAGCACTCCCGCAGCCAGCGGCGCCGACCGCGCCTTCGGCTTCGGCACCCGCGCCATCCACGCCGGCGCCCAGCCCGACCCGGTGACCGGCGCGCGCGCCACGCCCATCCACCAGACAACCAGCTTCGTGTTCGACAACGCCGAGCACGCGAGCAGCCTGTTCAACCTGCAGACCTTTGGCAACGTCTACAGCCGCATCAGCAATCCCACGGTGGCAGTTTTTGAAGAGCGCATCGCCAGCCTTGAAAACGGCCGCGCCGCGCTGGCCTGCGCCAGCGGCATGGCTGCGCAGATGGCGGCGCTGCTGGCCATCCTCAAAACCGGCGACCACATCGTGGCGGCCAGCACGCTGTACGGCGGCACGGTGGGGCAGCTGGGTGTGGGGTTCACGCGTCTGGGCATCGAGACCACGTTTGTGGACCCAGCCGACCCCGAGAACTTTGCGCGCGCCGTGCGCCCCAACACCCGCGCCGTGTATGGCGAGACCATCGGCAACCCGCTGGTCAACGTGCTCGACATCGCCGCCGTGGCCGAGGTGGCGCATGCGCATGGCGTGCCGCTCGTCATCGACAACACCGTGGCCAGCCCCTACCTGTGCAACCCGCTGCAGCTCGGCGCCGACATCGTAGTGCACAGCGCCACCAAGTACATCGGCGGCCACGGCACCACCATGGGCGGTGTGGTGGTGGAGGGTGGCAAGTTCCCGTGGGACAACGGCAAATTCCCCGAGATGGTGGAGCCCAGCCGCGCCTACCACGGCGTGAAGTTCTATGAGACTTTTGGCGACTTCGGCTACACCATGAAGGCGCGCATGGAGGTCAACCGGACCTTCGGCGGCGTGCTCTCGCCCATGAACGCGTGGCAGCTGCTGCAGGGCGCCGAGACCCTGCACCTGCGCATGCGCGAGCACTGCCGCAACGCGCTGGCCGTAGCGAAGTTTCTGCAGAGCCACCCGCAGGTGGCGTGGGTCAACTATCCGGGTCTGGCGGACTCGCCGTACTACGACCTGGCGCAAAAGCAGTTCCGCGCGGTGGATGGCACGCCCGGCGCCTCGGGCATCCTCACGTTTGGCGTGAAGGGTGGCGCAGCAGCTGGCGAGAGGTTCATCGACGCGTGCGAGTTTTTAAGCCACCTCGCCAACATCGGCGACGCCAAGACGCTGGTGATTCACCCCGCATCAACGA
>JBCNOJ010000516.1:0-3117 GCA_039593925.1 Acidovorax sp. | reverse complement strand
CTTCAGCCACGGCGCGAGCTACCGCAGCTCGTCCATCTCGGGCATGCTGGGCGACTCGGGCATTCACGAAGGCATGCCGGGCATCCTGGTGCTGGACGAGTTCCAGCGCTTTCGCACGGTGGACACCAAGGGCGCCGACGTGAAGGTGGAGCGCTACCAGGACGTTTGGACGCTGCTGTCCGACGGGCGCCTGCCGCCAGCCTTGAGCGCGCTGTCCAACATCGAGCGCAAGCTGGCCGATGCGCACTACGAGGCCGAGCGCGCCGAAGATGGCGATGACGACCGCGCAGGCAAGAAACCCTACCGCTTTCAGCTGGACGCCTGGGATGCGCAAGAACTCAAGCGCATGCTGAAGCTGCAGGAGCCGCTGTCCGCCATCATGCAGTGGCCGCCCGCCAAGGTGCAGACGCTGTTTGCCAGCTTTCAGCAGTCCAGCCATGCCTGGGAGACCGACTACAGCAAGCTGCTGGTGTTCGTGTGCGGCAACCTCGACGAGATGTACCACGAGACCGCGCAGCGCGTGGAAGACTGCGACACCGATGCCGACATCTTTCACCGCCTGACGCGCAAACTCTCGCTCATCGATGTGAAGAAGGCGCTGGGCGAACGCTTCAAGCCCGAGCAGATCGCGCGGCTGGGCAATGAACATGTGGTCTACCCGTCGTTCAGCAAGGCGACGTATGAGCGCCTCATCCATAACCTGTGCACACGCTATGTGGACGATATTGCCGCGCAGTGTGGCGTGCGGTTTGCCATCGGGCAGGATGTGCTGAGCGAGTTGTATGCCAACGCCGTGTTCCCTGCGCAGGGCACGCGGCCATTGTTCTCCTCAGTGCACGCGATCCTGAGCGCCAATCTGGTCAACGCCGCGTTGTGGGTGGTGCAGGAGCAGCTTTCGCTGGAGCAGGAGTTCGCCATTCACCTGGCGCCCGACAAGCGCCACCTGCTGGTGTCGGGCCAGGGGCCTTCGGGCCCAGTGCAGGCCGCGTTTGCGGTGACACTGGAGCTGAACCGGCTCAAGCAGCGGGCCAACGCAGACTTTCGGGCCCTGCTGGCCGTGCATGAGGCGGGCCATGGGTTGGCCTACTGCGTGTTGTTCGGCCACGCTCCGCAAGAGGTGAAGATCAATATCGCCTCGTTCGAGGGCGGGTACAACAGCTTCTCCAGCCTCAAGGCCACCACGCGCCAGAACGCGCTCGACATGATGTGCGTAGGCCTGGCAGGCCGCGTGGCGGAGGAACTGGTGTTTGGCGAAATGGCCTGCACCACGGGCGCCGAGCAGGACTTCAAGCAGGTGACGGCCGAGGCGGCGCGCTACATCCGCCACCATGGCTTTGGCGTGCGGCTGGCCCGCACCGATGTCACCGTGGAGATGGACAACCACGTCAACACCGACATCGGCCCGAGCAACGAGGCCATCGAGGCGCTGATGCGGCGGCAATACCAGCGCGCCCAGGCACTGCTGACCACACACCATGAGGCACTGGGGCGCACGGTGGACGCGTTGCTGGCACACGGCACCATCGCCCCGGCGGAGATGGTGGCGCTGCTGCAAGGCTGCGGCATTGCACTGGCGCCCCCCTCGGACGCCGCGGGCACCTTGCCCGAAGAAGGCCTGGTGCTGGAGCCGTTTGGTGCCAAACTCAGCGCGTTTCGCGCACGCGGGGCGGCGTCCGCTGCACCCCAGCTAGCGTGACATCCAGCACGAACGATCAACGATAGACATGGCGAGCGGGTTTTCCGAGTCCGGTGACGGGCCGCACTACGCCAAGCACATCTCGGTGCCGATGCGCCTATTTGTGGGCGCCGTCGGGCGGGGCCCAAACTCCACAGCACCCGGTCCCTAAGGACACTTATCATTCGCACCTCGCGCATTACCACCACCGCCCCAACCACCCTCTTCCATGTCCGCCGTTTTCAACTTCACCTTCGTCCCCTGGTTCCGCTCGGTGGCGCCTTACATCCACAAATTCCGCAACCAGACGTTTGTGATCGGGCTGACGGGCGAGGCCATTGCAGCCGGCAAGCTGCACAGCATTGCGCAGGACTTGGCGCTGATCCAGGCCATGGGCGTGAAGATCGTGCTGGTGCACGGCTTTCGCCCGCAGGTGAACGAACAGCTGGCGGCCAAGGGGCATGCGGCCAAGTATTCGCATGGCATTCGCATCACCGACTCCGTGGCACTCGATTGCGCGCAGGAGGCCGCCGGGCAGCTGCGCTATGAAATCGAGGCCGCCTTCAGCCAGGGCCTGCCCAACACCCCCATGGCGGGCGCCACGGTGCGGGTGATCTCGGGCAACTTCCTCACGGCGCGGCCGGTGGGCATTGTGGACGGGGTGGACTTTCAGCATTCGGGCCTGGTGCGCAAGGTGGATGTGGCTGGCATCAAGCGCACGCTGGACATGGGCGCACTGGTGCTGCTGTCGCCGTTTGGCTTCTCGCCCACGGGCGAAGCCTTCAACCTGAGCATGGAGGAAGTGGCCACCAGCGTGGCCATCGAGCTGCGGGCCGACAAGCTGATCTTCTTGACCGAAGTGCAGGGCATCCGCATGTCGCCCACCGAGCCCGAGAGTGACGACAACCCCATCGACACCGAGCTGCCGCTGGCCGCTGCACAGGCACTGCTGGCCACACTGCCCACCGCCCAGCAGCCCACCGACACGGGCTTTTATTTGCAGCACTGCGTGAAGGCCTGCAAGGCTGGCGTGGAGCGCAGCCACATCCTGCCGTTTGCGGTGGATGGCTCGCTGTTGCTGGAGGTCTATGTGCACGACGGCATCGGCACCATGGTGATCGACGAAAAGCTGGAAGAGCTGCGCGAGGCGACAATTGACGACGTGGGCGGCATCCTGCAGCTGATCGAACCCTTCGAGAAGGACGGCACGCTGGTCAAGCGCGACCGCACCGAGATCGAGCGGGACATCGCCACCTACACCATCATCGAACACGATGGCGTGATCTTTGGCTGCGCCGCGCTCTACCCCTACCCCGAGGCCAAGACGGCCGAGATGGCCGCCGTGACCGTATCGCCACAAAGCCAGGGCACGGGCGACGGCGAAAAGCTGCTCAAGCGCATCGAGCAGCGTGCACGCTTGCTGGGGCTGGACAGCATCTTCG
>JBCNOJ010000515.1:0-3120 GCA_039593925.1 Acidovorax sp. | reverse complement strand
CTGCGTGCGAGTTCGCCGAGCGTGCCGGCCTGCGTGCCGGGAAACACCGGCGGCATGAAGCGCCCGACCGCCTTCTGGTCGATGACCGACCACGCGATCTGCCCCGGCTGCTGCGCCACCAGGCGGCCCCAGATGGCATAGCGCTTGGGCCAGAAGTCCTCGCCCTCGTCGTAGAAGCGCTCTCCCGCGCGGTTGACCACCACGCCCAGCGACACGCAGTCGATACGCGTGCAGATGCCGCCGTCGTACAGCGGTGCGCGCGCGTCGATGGCCACCATGTGCGCCTGCGTGGGATCGCCAATGCGGTCGGCGCCGTGGTCGTCGAGCAGGTGCTTGAGCAGCACCCCCTTGTTGTAGGCCGTGCCACGGATCAGGAAGTTGTCGGCCGGCCACTCACCGCGCTCGTTCTGGCCCCAGGCCTCGCGCAGCCACTCGCGGTTCGATTCAAAGCCGCCCGCAGCCAGCACGCAGCTTTTGGCGGCAATGCGCTCGCCGTTCGCCAGGTGAGCGGCGATGAAGCGGCGGCCCTCCATCTCGATGCGCTGCACGGGCGCTTCGTAGCGGATCTGCACGCCCAGTTGCTCCGCGCTGCGGTAGTACGCATTGACTAGCGCCTTGCCGCCACCCATGAAGAACGCGTTGGTGCGCGCCACATGCAGCGTGCCCGCCAGCGCGGGCTGGAAGTGCACGCCGTGGCGGCACATCCAGGGCCGGCAGGTGCTCGACTCGCGGATCACCAGGCGCGCCAGGTGTTCGTTGGTCAGCCCGCCCGTCACCTTGAGCAAGTCCTGCCAGAACTCTTCTTCGGGGTAGGCATCGACCAGCACGTCCTGCGGCGCATCGTGCATGCAGCGCAGGTTGCGGGTGTGGGCGGAGTTGCCGCCGCGCCAGGCGCGTGGGGCCGATTCGAGCAGCAGCACGCTGGCACCGGCCTCGCGCGCCATCAGGGCGGCGCACAGGGCGGCGTTGCCGCCGCCGATGACCAGCACATCGACCACAGCATCGCCGTTCATGGCCGGTGGCTCCCGACGTTGTGCTGCGAGCGGGGGAATGAAGAAGGGGGTGTGGGGCCCATGGGGTGTCTCCTGGCGTGGTCGCCGTGTCGTTCATCGGGGTGATGGCGACTGTAGGGAGACGCAGGCCCGCTGTGCAGCGGGTTCAGGTCATGGGGGTATCACGGATCGTGATGGCGGCGATGGGGCACGGCGGGTGTTACGCCGGGCTCTTCCACCGCAGCGAGGGCGGCGTCCCCCTTCCCATCGCGCTGCGATGAGAGAAGGGGGAAGCGGCGCAGCCGCTCAGGGGGATGGGCCTATCCATGTCGTGCCAAACCACTGGCCCGTCGTCACCAGTTCGCGCACACAGTCCGTCAGCACCACGCGCGCGGCCAGCGCGGCGGGCGAGAGCTCTTCGTCGGGCAGACTGCACAGCAGGTTGACGCGGCGCGCGGGCGCGTCGGTGAGGCGCGCACACTGAAAGCGCTCGGCCGCATCCGGGTAGCGGCCCATGGCGGCCCAGGGCTGCACGGTGGAGCCCAAGCCTGCGTCCACGGCGGCCATCACCATGGCGAGCGAGTCCACCTCCAGCACCACGTGCGGCGCCACGCGGTCGCGGGCAAAGGCCGTGTCCAGCGTGCTGCGCAGGCCGTGCGGGCCGGTGGGCAGGATCAGCGGCTCTTGCACCAGCTCGGCGACGGTGATGGTTTCCGGCAGCTGCCGGCCACAGGGGTTGCCAGGACCGCCGCGGGCGCAGATGAGGAACAGGTCCTCCTCCAGCAGCGGCGCCATGTCCCAGCGACGCGCGCCGGTGGCCTGCTGCGCCTGGTGCAGGCGGGTGTCGAACAGCACGGCCAGGTCCAGCTCGCGCGCATGCAGCATGGCCGTGAGGTGGCCCGACATGCTCTCCACCATGTGCAGCCGCACGTCGGGGTAGCGTGTGCGCATGGCCTGCATCAGCGGCAGGCCCAGCACGCCCGAGGTGGTGGGCGCCAGCCCCACGGTGACGGTGCCCGACAGCCGCGCCTGCTGCGCTGCACGCACAGCCTGGTCGGCATGGCGCAGGGTGAGCTGCGCCTCGCGAAAGAACGCCAGCCCCGCTTCGGTCGGCGTCACGCCGCGCGGCGTGCGCTGCAGCAGGCGCGTGGCCAGCTCGCTCTCCAGCCGGGTGATTTGCTGGCTGAGTGCGGACTGCACCACGTCCAGGTCCAGCGCGGCGCGGCTCATGGAGCCTTGCTCCACCACACGTACGAAATAGCGCAGTTGTCTCAGTTCCATGGGCGGGCCTCAGGGTGTATGGCGTGGCTCGGATGCAGGGCGGTCAACAGGGTGGCGGAAATGCAGGGGATGCATCGGTTTGAAGTCAAATTGCCATCTGGCGCTTGTCCATCAACCGTTGAAAGCTATCATTTCTGCAGTAATCGCTTCGATGGCGTTCGGGTCGTCAGCAAACGGGCATCGCCCGCTGGCAGCTTGCCAGAGTGTGCCGCAGACCTGCTCAGATGCCATTTGGCAGGTGCGCCGCCAGCGCCTCGCGCATCCAGCGTGCGATGAGCTGCTGGCGCTCGCGCGGCATGCGGTCCACGGTCGATGCCACGCTGATCGCTGCCACGGGTTCGCCCGCCGCGTTGCGCACGGCCATGCCAGCCGCCAGCACGCCCTGCGTGGCATGGTTGCCCACCACCGACCAGCCGCGCTCGCGCGTGGCGCGCACGAGGATCTGCAGGCGCTCGGGCGTCATGCCGCCGTAGCGCGGCAGCTCTTGCGCGTTGGCGTCGATGCAGGCCTGCATCTCAGCATCGGGCAGCGCCGCCAGCAGCGCCAGGCCCGCAGCGCCCACGCCCAGCGGCTGGCGCGTGCCCACCTGGATGACCAGCACCTGCACCGGGTGCGTGCCCACCTGGCGCGCGATGCAGTGCGACAGCGCGCCCTCGCGCACGATGGCGAAGGCCGCATCGCCGCACGCTGCGCTGACGCGCTCCAGCACCGGCTGCAGACGCACGGCCATGTTGGGCGTGGCGCCAGCGGGCGCCAGGGCCGCCAGGCGCGGTCCGGGCACGTAGCGAAAGCGGCCCCGCTCGGCCACGTAGCCGGTGTCCGTCAACGTGCCCAGCAGCCGGTAGAC
>JBCNOJ010000514.1:0-3128 GCA_039593925.1 Acidovorax sp. | reverse complement strand
AGCCTGTACACCGACTACCTCGCGGGCGTGGTGACGTACTGGCTGGGCGACACCTCTGAGGAATTTGCCGACACCACGCAGCTGGTGGACTTGTCGTTGGGTGTGCTGGTGCAGACGCTGCGCAGCGGCCTCATCCCACGCGTGCTGCAACTGGGCGGCTTTGTGCTGCGCAGCCAGATGGCACGCATGGCGCAGCACGGCAGCGGAATGCTGGGGTTGCTGCAACTGGCGCGGCACACATTGGGCACCACGCCCACCCCATCCGCACGCGGCGCGACCTCTCCTGGCGCACGCGCGGCAGCAGCTTCGCCGTCGGCACCGGGGCCCCGCAAACCGAGCGCCCCACGGGCCAAGGCAGCGTCGACCGGCACGGCAGCCCCGGCCCGCACCAAGAAAGCGGCGCCATGAATACACCCGCTCCGCTGGCACCCTCGCACGTGCGCGCCACTGCGGTGCCGCCTGGCACGGCCATCCACGCCACCCTGCCGGGCGCGCACTTCTTCGACGCCTACGAGGTGGTGGACCACCACCCCGCGCGCTCGGCATTGCAGTCGTGGCTGGATGTGGCGGCTCTCACCCCTGCCTGGATACGCGCTCTCATGTTCGTGCGCAACAAGGCCGTACGCTTGGTGGGCCTAAAGGACCTCGGCCAGTTGCATGACGGCCACCCCATTGCCAGCGGCCGTTCGCTGCGCGATGCCGCCAGCTACCGCGTGGGCGACCGGGTGGGCATCTTCCGCATCCGCCACCTGAGCGATACGGAGGTGGTGATGGGCCAGGACTACAAGCACCTGGACGTGCAGGTGTCCATCTGCAAACAGCCGCCCAGCGCCTGCGGCACCCAGCCCACCGTGGTGTTGGGCACGGTGGTGCACATCCACAACCTGCTGGGCCACGCCTATATGGCGGTGATCACGCCGTTTCACCGCGCCATCGCACGGGGCACGGCGCAGCGCCTGGCAGAGCATGGCCATGGCTGAGGCCCCGCGCACCGGCACGCTGGCGCGCAGTGCCATCACCGGGCTGGCGGTGGCACGCATCGGCGTGGCAGAACTCTCGCACCGCGCGCGCAAACGCTCGGCCCAGGCGCAGGCCGAGCACGAGGCGGCGCTGGGCCGCATCCTGTTTGGCGCGCTCGGGCAACTTCGGGGCTCGGCGCTCAAGGTGTCGCAACTGCTCAGCATGCACCCGCAATTGCTGCCCGAGGGCGTGCGGCGCGAATTGGCGCGCAGCCACCACCAAGCCCCGCCGCTGAACCGCGCGCTGGTCGGCCGCGTGTTCCGCCAGGCCTTCGGGCAAGAGCCAGAGGCGCTGTTCGACCGCTTCGAGCCCACCGCGTTTGCGGCCGCCAGCCTGGGGCAGGTGCACCGCGCGCAGTTGGCTGGCCATGGCCCGGTGGCGGTCAAGGTGCAATACCCTGGCATCGCAGCGACCATCGCCAGTGACATGCAGCTGATGCGCACGGCGCTGCGCGCACTGGGCCATACCGATCTGCCGCTACCCGCTGATGCCGTGGTGGACGGCGTGATGGCCGAGATCGAGGCCACCCTGCTGCGCGAGGTGGACTACCTGCAGGAGGCCGAGCAGTTGCAGTGGTTTGCCCAACACGCCGCGCGGCCGGGGGTGGTGATGGCGCAGCCCATGCTGTCGCACACGCGCGCACAGGTGCTCACGCAGCAGTTTCTGCCGGGCCAGCCACTCCAAGCCTGGCTGGCCACCCAGCCCACACAATCGCAACGCGACCAGGCCGGGCAGCACCTGTGGGACTGGTTCATGCACTGCATCTTCCAGCTCGGCCGGGTCCATGCCGACCCGCACCCCGGCAACTTTGTGTTTGCGCCCGATGGCACGGTGGGCGTGCTGGACTTTGGCTGCACCCGCGAGCTGTCCGCAGGGTTCCGCACGCACGTCGCGCAGGCCTGGTCAGCGTTGCTGCGGCCAATGGACGACCCGCAACGGCATGCGCTGGTGCTGCAGGTTTACCAAGCCCTGGGCCTCGCCCGAGCGGATGTGGGGCTTCACACTTACACCACCGAGGTCGCACCGGCGCTGGCCGAGGCGCAGGCGTGGCAGATCGAGCCGTTTACCAAACCTGTCTTCGATTTCAAGGCCAAAACCCCGCCGCCGCTGACCCCGCCAGCAGACCATCGCACGCTCGGCCGCTACCTGCAGCAGGTGCCAGGCGAAATGCCCGCATTCGAGCGCATGTGGATGGGGCTCATGCACCTGCTCACCCAATTGAACGCGCGGGTGCACACCACTAATCCGTGGGTACGGCACTCTCAGGCCCCTCAGGCGGCCCCTGCTGATCAATGAAACGGTATTGAACGGACGAATGCACGAAAGGACCCCACCACCATGAACACAACGCTGCTGCTCGCCGCAGTGGGGCTGGCCCTGGTGGGGCTGGCGCACTCGGTGTTGGGGGAGATTCTGGTGTTCAAGCCTCTGCGCGTGCAGGGCTGGGTGCCCACCGCTGGTGCACCGGTCCTGCGAGAGCGGCACATACGCATCCTGCGGGGTTCATGGCACCTGGTCACGCTGCTGGGCTGGGCGCTGAGCGCACTGCTGGCGGCTGGGCACATCGCCATCGGATGCGGCACTGGCGTGGTGGGTCACCGATGTGGTGGGCATGGCCACGCTGGCCAGCGGGGTGCTGGTGTTCGTGGCCACACGGGGCAACCACCCTGCATGGTTCGCGCTGATGTCGATTGCAGCGCTGGTGTGGTGGGGCTGAACGGCCAACCTGCGCTGCACATATGGACGGCGGCGTTGCCCGGTCTGAAGTGTGAAAAAAATCACGGTGCCCCAAGCGCGCGCCTGCCTGCGAAACACAACTTCACAAGACTTCGCAATTCCACTACGCCGGCTTGACGCAGCCCCCGCACCATGAAGTCTCCGGTTCCGCAAGGAATCATTCACGAGGAGATCACCATGGCCCGCAATGCACTCGCTGCTGTTTCCATCGCCTTGCTCTCGCTGGGCGCCGCTACCGTGGCGCAGGCGCAGACCAGCGCCACTGTCGTCATCCAGTCTGGCGGCCCCCAATACCGCTCCCCGGCCCCCGTGCAGGCGCAATACCCCCGTGCACCGCCCCCACCCCCTTATGACGCCGTGCCCCATCCCCG
>JBCNOJ010000513.1:0-3134 GCA_039593925.1 Acidovorax sp. | reverse complement strand
GACCACGGCCATCCACCGCAGCTGGATGAGCTGGTGCAGGTTCTTGAGCCCGGCCGCCGCGTTGGCGGAGCGGGCCTTGCTCAGGGGGCGCAGGGTGCGGGATGCGTGGCGGCTGCTGGTCATGGTGGCGGGGCGGCGCGGCTGCTGGCACGCAACCGAAGCTCGTAGCGTGCCACAACCACACCGGCCCCTGCCACCATCAGTGCCATTGCGAACCAGGTGAGCGCGTAGGAGAGGTGGGTGTTGGTGAAGCGCACCACCGTCAGACCCTCGCGCGGCCAGGGTCCCTGGGCCGAGGGCCGCTGCTCGGTGTTGGTGGCGCCCAGCGCCGGGTGCGCGGGGTGCGTTGGCAAGCCCGCGTCTACAAAGTAAGGCGCTGCCTGCGTCAACTGCAGGGTCCGGGCCATGGCCGCCACGTCGCGCGAGTGCCAGCGATTTTGCGCCGGGTCGTTGCGGCGCAGGAATCCACCCCCGGGCTCGGACATGCGCAGCAGGCCTTGCACCGACACCGGGCCGCTCGGTGTGCTGTCTGCGGGCCGGTCAGCCCATTGCGCGCGTTGGTCGGCGGGCACGAAGCCGCGGTTCACCAGCACCTGCGTGCCGTCGTCCCGTTGCAGGGGGGTCATCACCCAGTAGCCTGCGCCGAGGCTGGTCGTGGCCTGGGACAGCAGGGTTTTCTGTGCCAGCCATTGGCCATGCAGCTGAACGGAGAGGTATTCGTGGGATGCCGCCGTGATTGCGGGCCATTGGGAGGCGCCCGGTGCAGCAGCAGGTGCCGCGTGAATGCGCTCCGTGGTGCGCTCGATCAGATCGAGCTTCCAGGCACGGCGCTGCACCTGCCACAGGCCCAGCGCGGTGAACGCCGCGAACAGGGCCACGCCGACGAGGGCGAGCACTGCCAACGTCCCGTTGGAGTGCGGGCGGCTGCGGCCCGTGCGCGTGGCAGCGTCCACGGCGGTGGTGCCCGGTGTCAGGGCGTGTGCGGCGCGTCAGCCGCTGCGGGCGGCATGCCGGGCATGGGCGGGTGCTCGGGCATCATGTTGGTGTTCATGTGGAACATCACCCAGAGCGTGCCCGCAATGGCAATGGCCACAAACACCACGGTGAAGATCGTGGACAGCAGGGTCCAGCCGCCCTCGATCTTGCCGTTCATGTGCAGGAAGTACACCATGTGCACCAGAATCTGGATGACGGCAAAGCCGCCCAGCACCAGCACCGCAGTGTTGCGGTCCGCAATCACTTTGGCCATGACCAGCCAGAACGGGATCGCCGTGAGGATGATCGACAGCACAAAGCCCGTCATGTAGCCCGAGAAGGTGCTGTGCGGCTCATTGGCATCGTGGTGATGGGTGTCGCCCTCATGTCCGTGCCCAGCGTGGTGGCCGTGTGCGTGTGTTGTGTGTTGTGCGCTCATTTACAGCACCCCCATCAGGTACACAAAAGTGAAGACACCGATCCAGACCACGTCCAGAAAGTGCCAGAACATCGACAGGCACATCAGGCGGCGGTTGTTCTCGGCAATCAGGCCATGCCGCTTGATTTGCAGCATCAGCACCACCAGCCAGATCAGGCCGAAGGTAACGTGCAGTCCGTGTGTGCCCACCAGCGTGAAGAAGGCCGAGAGGAACGCGCTGCGTTGCGGTGTGGCGCCCTGGTGGATCAGATGGGCGAATTCATAGATTTCGAGGCCCAGAAAACACAGGCCGAAGAACCCTGTCACCGCCAGCCACAGCAAGGTGCCATTCACGTCGTTTTTCTGCTTGCGCAGCATGGCAAAGCCAAAGGTGATGGACGACAGCAGCAGGAAGGCCGTGTTGATCGCGACCAGGGTCAGGTCGAACAACTGAGCGCCTGTCGGGCCGGCCGCATAGCTGCGGCCCAGCACGCCGTAGGTGGCGAACAGGGCGGCAAAGATGAGGCAGTCGCTCATCAGGTACAGCCAGAAGCCCAGGGCCGTGCCGTTTTCAGGATGGGGCTCGTGCGCGAGGTGGTATTCGCGCGGGGCCAGGGCGCCTGCAGCGGCGACAGCGGGGATGCGAAGTTCAGACATGGCGGGCCAGTTGCAAGGTGCGGGCTTCTTCGGTGGAGATCACTTCGGAAGCCGGGATGTAGAAGTCACGCTTGTAGTTGAACGTGTGGATGATCGACGTCAGCAGCAGCGCGGCAAAAGAAACGCCCGCCAGCAGCCACATGTGCCAGATCAGTGCAAAGCCGAAGACCAGCGACAGGGCAGAAATCACCGCCCCTGCCCAGGTGTTGGCCGGCATGTGAATGGGCGCAAAGCCGGTGAGCGGACGCTGGTAGCCATGCTTCTTCATGTCCCACCAGGCGTCGATCTCATGCACCACGGGTGTGAAAGCGAAGTTGTAGTTAGGCGGAGGCGAGGAGGTGGCCCATTCCAGCGTGCGGGCGTCCCACGGGTCGCCGGTCACATCGCGCAATTGGTCGCGCTTGAGGTAGCTCACCACGATCTGGATCAGGAAGCAGGCAATGCCGGCGGCGATCATGGCGGCACCGCACGCGGCGATGATGAACCAGATCTGGAGCGACGGATCTTCGAAGTGGCTTACGCGGCGCGTGACGCCCATGAGGCCCAGGATATAGAGCGGCATGAAGGCCACCCAGAAGCCCACCACCCACAGCCAGAAGGACCACAGGCCCCAGGTGCGGTCGAGCTTGTAGCCGAAGGCCTTGGGGTACCAGTAGTTGATGCCGGCGAACAGGCCGAACAGCACGCCGCCGATGATCACGTTGTGGAAGTGGGCGATCAGGAACAGACTGTTGTGCAGCACGAAGTCGGCCGGGGGCACGGCAAGCAGCACGCCGGTCATGCCGCCGATGGCAAACGTCACCATGAAGGCCACGGTCCACATCATGGGCAGCTCGAAGCGGATGCGGCCTTTGTACATGGTGAACAGCCAGTTGAAGATCTTCGCGCCGGTCGGGATCGAGATGATCATCGTCGTGATGCCGAAGAACGTGTTCACGCTGGCGCCGGAGCCCATGGTGAAGAAGTGGTGCAGCCACACCAGGTACGACAGGATGGTGATCACGACCGTGGCGTACACCATGGAGGTGTAGCCGAACAGGCGCTTCTTGCAGAACGTGGCGACCACTTCGGAGAAGATGCCGAA
>JBCNOJ010000512.1:0-3142 GCA_039593925.1 Acidovorax sp. | reverse complement strand
ATGCGAAGGCCGAGGCACGGGCCGCGCGCGCCGAAGCCCAGGGCCGAACGGCCGCCGAGCCCAAGATGCGCGGCGGCTCCACCATCACCCAGCAGCTGGCCAAGAACCTGTTCCTCTCGGGCGAGCGCACGCTGCTGCGCAAGGGCCAGGAGTTCGTGCTCACGCTGGCGCTGGAGCAGTTGCTGTCCAAGCAGCGCATCCTGGAGATCTACCTGAACAACGTGGAGTGGGGCGAAGGCGTGTTCGGCGCCGAAGCCGCCGCGCAGCACTACTTTCGCAAAAGCGCCAGCAAACTCAGCACCACCGAGGCCGCCCGCCTGGCGGTGATGCTGCCTGCGCCCAAGCGGTTTGAGAAAACGCCGGGGTCGGCGTACCTCGCGGGCCGCACACGCACCATTCTTGCGCGCATGGGGAGTGCGGAGCTGCCTTGACGGCGTCGTCAGACGCGGATCATGTTCATGAGGCCCACCGCCGGCTCTACGGCGCGCAACACGCCCGCCGCGCCCATTACGGCATCCCGCAGTCGGCCCGCGTCGCCCAGGGCAGCGTCGTACAACGCCGTGGCGGTGTCGGTGCTGTCCAGCGATCGCAGGATGTTGCTGGCCATGGTCTGACCTTCGGAATCGAGACCGCTGGGGCCGCGGTCCGGTTTCTGCAGGGCGGTCACGTCCTGCCGGATCTCGGCAAGGCTGCCTTGCAGCGCGTCGCGGTCCATTTCGTCCGTCATGAGGCTGGTCAGTGTGGAGGTCACCGCCACTCCGGTGCTCACGGCGGATGTGATCTTGCCCGCCAGGTCGTACGCCATTGGCAGGCTCGACATTCCTGCGCCCACCGCCACGGCGGCGACCGCCAGCCCCACGCTCGCGAGCTTGCCGGTGACGTCAGCGGCCTTGGCGGCGGTGCTTTCGCTGACGCCGCAGCGCGTCAGCACCCCATGCACCACGTTGGCCACAATGCTGTTGCCCATGGGTAGTTTGCTATACGGGGGTGGCCGCATCTCTGCCACCGCCTCGGCGTTGCGCATGTTGCGGTAGGCGCACACCGCGTCGCCACTGGACACCGCAAAGTTGACGCAGGCCAGTGCCAGCAGCGGCGCAGCCCCGCCGAACGAGATGGCGGTGAGGCCTGCCGCCACGCCCACCGATACGGCAGAGAGGGCCACGCCCAGGGCCTTTTTCCAGAATGTCGTCTTGGCCACATCCACACCGGCCTGCCGGGCTTCCATGAGCTTGTCGCCCGCCGCCAGCAGCTTGCCCTTGGCCACCTCGGCCCGCGAGGGCGTGACGGCCTGCCGGGGCGGCTCCGACGCGATGCTGCGCACTTGGTCGGCCTGCCCCGCAGCCACGTCGCGCCGCGGCGGCGGCGGCAGCGTGAGGGACAGCGGTGCCTGCTGCTGCGCGGGCGTGGCGGTGGTGGGCGTCTGCTGTGGGGTCGACTGCGTGCTGGTGGTACCGGCCAGGTTGGCCGGCCGGCCCATTCCGATGCCAGGGGGGAGCGTGCTCATGCTGCACCTCCGCCCAGGCTGGCCAGGCGCGCCTGCGCATGCGCGCGCACCAAATGGTGTTCCGGGCGCAAGTAGCTCAGCTGAATGCAGGCGCGAAACGCCTCTTCGGCCTCCTGGGGTTGGCCCTGGGCCTCCATGCATTCGCCGATGCGCAGGACGCAGCCCGCATCTGTGGCGTCCATCAACAGTGCCTGCGCATAGTGGTGTGCAGCGGCCTCGTACTGACCCAGCTGCTGCAAGGCCAGCCCATAGGCAAACTGAAAGCGCGGCTCCCAGGGGTCGTGCGTCACGAGCAGGAGCAGGTCCTCAATGGCATCGCGGACCCTGCCCTCGGCCAAGTGGTCGTAGGCGACGGCGTAGAGCGCCTCCAGATCGTCGTCGCCCAGGCCCTTGAGCGAGGCCAGCGTGACACCGTGGTTCACGAACGCGTCGGCAATGCCGTCCGGGGTGCCCAGGTCGATGGGTGGGGTTGTATCGGGCATGCTGGCCATGGGGTGTGCTCCTCGTCGGGGAATCCGATGGCTGCTAAGTAACACGCGCCGCGTGGAAGTTCCGACCGGCCGCGCCCGTATCATCCCCGCCATGCTTGCCAAGTTGATGAGTCTTCTCCTGCTGGGAATCGTGCGGTTCCTCACCGGCTCCCAGGCCCGCTGGTACGGCTGCCCGCCCAAGGCCGAGCAGCGCATCTATTTCGCCAACCACCAAAGCCACGCCGACATGGTGCTGATCTGGGCCGCACTGCCCGAGGAGTTGCGCACCATTACCCGCCCGATTGCAGCCAAGGACTACTGGACCAAGACACCGTTTCGCCAGTGGATCACCACGGCGGTGTTCAACGCCGTCTATGTGGACCGCCAGGCCACACCCGCGCGCCCAGCGGCAGCGGCACCGGTGGCCATTGAGCCCGTGGGCGTGCTGGACGCCATGGCCAGCGCGGCGGCCGAGGCCGACACCGCCATGGCGGGCGGCCCCGACCCATCGCCCGAAGCCCCGCCGCGCGCGCCCTCGCCCGAGGAACTGCGCGCTGCACTGCCCGAATCCGACCCACTGGCCCCGCTGGTGCGGGCGCTGGAGAGCGGCGACTCCATCGTGATCTTCCCGGAAGGCACGCGCGGCCACGGCGATGAGCCGCAGTCGTTCAAATCCGGCCTGTTCAAGCTGGCGCAGATGTTTCCGCAAGTGGTGCTGGTGCCCGCCTGGATCAACAACGTGCAGCGCGTGATGCCCAAGGGCGAAGTGGTGCCGGTGCCCATCCTGTGCTCCGTGACCTTTGGCGCGCCCATTCAGTTGGAAGCCAACGAAGAGCGCCGCCCCTTTCTCGACCGCGCGCGCCGCGCGGTCATTGCGCTGAGGGATGTGTGACCATGGCCGCAAACACACCATGCAACCCGCAGACAGCAGCCCGCGCCAGCAGGGCGCCACACGGCCTTTGGGCGGCGAGGTCGCACTGACATGAACGATTTCCTTCGCAACCTCACCACCACCCAACAGATCGGGGCGCTGTTCATCGTGATGTTCGGCATCCTGTCGGGCGTCACCATCTGGTCGTTTGTGCGCAACCTGCGCGAGCACGCCAGCGACGATCCTTCGGCAGAGGCCGATGCGCTGGAGGCCAAACGCTTCTGGGGCCTGCTCAAG
>JBCNOJ010000511.1:0-3142 GCA_039593925.1 Acidovorax sp. | reverse complement strand
ATCCGGGAGTTCCCGCACGGCCGCGATGCGCTGCACAAAACGGTCAGGGTTTTGTGCAAACCCGTGCTCGTAAGCCACCACGCGCAGCCCCGTGCAGGTGGCGATCAGTTCGCCCGGGGCCAGCAAGAAATCCGGCCGTGCAGGACGGCCCACGGTTTCGTTGCCGAGCGCAAAGGTTTCATAGATCAGCACGCCGCCAGGCGCAACACTGCCCACGATGGTGGGCAGCAGCGGACGCCACAGGTAGTTGGTGACAACCACCGCGCCAAACGTGCGCCCAGCCAGCGGCCAGGGGCCGTTTTCGATGTCCGCCAACAGCAGCTCCCCCAGCCCCTCGCAGGCGGCCAGGGCGTCGGCCGAGCGGTCTACGCCCACCACACGGTGACCCAGGCCGTGGAACCAGCGCAGGTGGCGCCCGGCGCCGCAGGCCACGTCCAGCACCCCACTGCCTGGGGTAATCAGGTGTGACCATCGGCGAACCCATGCTGAGGGTTCTTCATTGCCATGCATAGATTATTTCAAAAATGATAGCTGCCAGCGCTTTCTGGGTAAGCGCTAGAGGCCAAAAAGGCTTGAATTTTAAGCGGCTGGGCCTGGTTAAAAGCACGCCCACATCTGGTCTGCCAGCATCACCATGAAATCTGGCGCCGTGTACAAACCAAACACCACCAGGCATGCCAGCACCGCCAGCGCGCCCAACACCCCGCCCAACGCCCAACGCACGGCGCGCGGCCGTGGCGTGGCGGCGTTGGTGGGTTGGGGCGCTGTGGCGTTGGGCGACATGGTGAAGGTCGGGTGAATCAGGCGGGCTGGGGCGCGGAGCGTTGGATCGGGCTTTCCTTGACGGGCAGATTCACCAGACCAGCAAACACGCCCAAGGCGATGGCGATGTACCAAACGATATCGTAGCTGCCGGTGGCGTCATACAGGTAACCCCCCAGCCACACGCCCAGGAAGCTGCCGATCTGGTGGCTGAAGAACACAAATCCGCCCAGCATCGACAGATGCTGCACCCCAAAAATCTGCGCAATGGTGGCGTTGGTGGGCGGAATGGTGGACAGCCAGAGCGTGCCCATCACGGCAGAGAACACATACACAGACAGGGGCGACAGCGGCGCGATGAGAAACACCGTGATGGCGGCCGCGCGCGCAAAGTAGATGAATGCGAGGATGAAACGTTTGGGCACCCGCTGGCCCAAGGTGCCAGCGATGTAGGTGCCGAAAACGTTGAACAAACCGATCAGCGCCAGCGCGTAGCTGGCCACCTGGGGCGAAAGGCCGTGGTCCTTGAGGTAGCTGGGCATGTGCACGCCGATGAACACCACCTGGAAGCCGCACACGAAATAGCCCGCCATGAGCAGATTGAAGCTGGGGTATCGGAAGGCTTCCCCCAGCGCCTGCGCAATCGTCTGCTCGCGCTTGGCCGGGGTGGCGCTTTTGAATCCAGGCTCGCGCAGGCCAAATGCCAGGGGCACGATCAGCAGCACTGCCATCGCCAGCGCCAGCAAAGCCTGCTGCCAACCCAGACCGGCGATGAGCCAGCCCTCGACAGGCACCATCAAAAATTGCCCGAAGGAGCCCGCCGCTGCCGCCACGCCCATCGCCCACGAGCGCTTTTCGGGCGCTATCTGCCGCCCCAGCACGCCGTAGATCACGGCATAGGTGGTGCCTGCCTGCGCGGCGCCAATCAGCACGCCGGCCGTCAAGGCAAACAGCGTGGGCGTGGGCGACAGCGCCATACCGGCCAAGCCCAGGCCGTACAGCACGGCACCGCCGATGAGCACGCGAAAGGCTCCAAAGCGGTCTGCCACCATGCCCGCGAAGATGCCGATCAGGCCCCACGACAAGTTTTGGATGGCGATCGCCAGCGCGAACGACTGGCGGCTCCACCCCATTTCCTGTGTGATGGGCAGCAGCCAGAGTCCGAACCCATGGCGGATGCCCATGGACAGTGTGACGATGGCCGCGCCGCACGCGAGCACCTGGAACATGGACAGTTTGGGCGTATTCATATGCATGCGCAGGAATGTAACGAGATTGGACAAAAGCTGCTGGTACACCCGTGACCAGTACAGTCGCCACCAGGGTGGGAAGGCGACTGGTTTTTCATCCAGTGCCCAGGGCGCCGTCGCACTACAATCCGCGCCCATGGCAGTCAAACCCGCTTCCGCACCCACCGAATATTCCGAAGGCTCGATCCGCGTGCTCAAGGGCCTGGAGCCCGTCAAGCAGCGCCCGGGCATGTACACCCGCACCGACAACCCGCTGCACATCATCCAGGAGGTGCTGGACAACGCTGCCGACGAGGCCCTGGCCGGCCACGGCAAAAAGATCCGCGTCACACTGCATGCCGATGGCTCGGTGAGCGTTGAAGACGACGGTCGGGGCATCCCCTACGGCATGCACCCCGAGGAAAAGGCCCCGGTGATCGAGTTGGTCTTTACCCGCCTGCACGCGGGCGGCAAGTTCGACAAGGGCAAGGGCGGTGCGTACAGCTTTTCGGGCGGCCTGCACGGCGTGGGTGTGAGTGTGACCAATGCCTTGGCCACGCGGCTGGAGGCGACCAGCTACCGCGAAGGCAAGGTGGCGCGCCTGGTTTTCTCGGCCGGAGATGTGGTCGAACCCCTGGTGGCCCGCCCGTTGGAGGCGGGCGAGCGCAAGCAGGGCACCTCGGTGCGCGTATGGCCCGACGCCAAGTATTTTGAATCCAGCGCGTTGCCCATGGGCGAACTGACCCACCTGCTGCGCAGCAAGGCGGTGCTGATGCCGGGCGTGACCGTGCAACTGGTCAATGAAAAAACCCGTGACACCCAGACCTGGCAATACAAGGGCGGCCTGCGCGACTATTTGATGCAGACGCTCAACGGCGACCCGGTGATTCCGCTTTTTGAGGGCGAGGGCTATGCCGACCGCAACAACGAAAGTTTTGCCGAAGGTGAGGGCGCCGCGTGGTGCGTTGCCTTTACCGAGGACGGCCAACCCGTGCGCGAGAGCTACGTCAACCTGATTCCCACTAGCGCGGGTGGCACGCACGAAAGCGGCCTGCGCGACGGCCTGTTCAATGCCGTCAAGAGTTTCATCGAGTTGCACAGCCTGCTGCCCAAGGGCGTGAAGCTGCTGCCCGAGGACGTGTTCGCGCGCG
>JBCNOJ010000510.1:0-3146 GCA_039593925.1 Acidovorax sp. | reverse complement strand
GTGGCCACCCGCTTTGCTCGGTGGTGGTCACCGCCAGCACGGCCGACGCCGCAGCGCTGATGGCGCAAAGCCCTGAGGCCTTTGCCGAACAGGTGCAGGCCCAGTTCAAGGACCAGTTGGGGCCCATGGCGCTGGTGGGCGAACGCTTTGCCTACCCGCTGGTGGCCGTGTACGCCCAGCGTTTTGTGGCCCACCGCTGCGCCCTGCTGGGCGACGCGGCCGTGGGCATGCACCCGGTGACGGCGCATGGCTACAACCTGGGTCTGGCAGGCGTGGAGCGGCTGACTGCCGCACTGGCCAGCGCACGCCAGCGCGGGCAGGACATCGGCAGCACCGAGGCCCTGGCCCCCTATGCGCGCGAGCACCACCGCCACGCCTGGCCCCTGTACCAGGGCACCAACGCCATCGTGCGGCTTTACACCGACGCACGCCCCGTGCCTCGGCTGCTGCGGCAACTGGTGCTGCAGGGCGCGCGCCGCCTGCCGCCGCTGCAGGCGGCCATCGTGGGGCAGTTGACCGGCCAACCGCCCGCGTGGCTGCGTTGGGCCTCATAGGGCCGGCGATCGCGCTCTGCCGTCCACCCCCAGCGTGGCCAGGCCGTAGAGCGGCGCGCCCAGCCACGGGCGCCACAGCGCATCGAGCGCAATGCCGGGCCAGCCATAACATTCCGACACGCTTTGTTCGCGCAGCAGCGCAAGGCGTGGGTGGACCTGCTCCAGCTCCGCCATGCGACCCACGCCCCAGTTGAACTGCGCACCGGTGGGCCCCACGCTGGCATGGCGCGCGGCCTGCCCCACCGCCTGGCGGGTAAGCACATCCAGCACCATGCGCGAACCTGGGGGTGCGTGCTGCGCAAACTCGGCCAGCACGGCGTGCACCTGCGCGGGCTGCAGGTACATCAGCACACCTTCGCAGACCAGCAGTACAGGCTGCGCGCGGCGCCCCTGGGGCAAAGCCAGGCGCTGCCACCAGCCGGGCTGCGCAATGTCCACCTCCGCCTGGCGCGCGCGCGGGCAACGCGGCGCCATCAGCGGCTGGCGCAACGCCATCACCGGGGGCAGGTCGGCATCGAGCCAGTGGTTGGTGCCCGTGTCCAGCCATTGAAAGTAGTGCGTCAACCCGCAGCCCAGGTTGGCCCCGAGCGCGTGCGGGTGCTCCCCAAAAAACGCCTGCCCCGCCGCCTTGATGGCGCGCGTGCGCCACAGCACATTGAGCACCGTGGGCAGGTCGTCCAGGTAGGCGTTTACATCGGCGCCCAAACGCTGCAGCAGGGCGGGTGCCACGGTGTCGGCACAGTCAAGCCACGGAAAATAGCTGCCGCCCCGCGCTCGCGCGGCCAGCGGGATGAGCAGGGTTCTGGGCACGGCAGGCAACTGAGCGCAACGCCGTTGAGCCTGGCTATCGCTGGCTGGACCTTGGGGTCTGGCCCCCTGCTGGGGGCGGCCGGCCCGTGGTGGAAGGGAGGAGGAAAGCTGCTGCACGCTGGTCTCCTGCTGGGCGCGGCAACACCGTGAATACCGCGCAGAGCCGCAAGGCTGCGGCCACTGACTTCTTGAACCATTGTGGCCCGCTCTGGTGTCTGGATGGCTATGGCCCCCGACGAAGCTGGGACATCAGTGGAAGTTGCCACTCCAAAAGGGGCGTGAAGAGGCGTCGAGGCAGGCCCCTGTCTTTGCTGGGCACGGCCCGGCACGATCACGCAATGGCCTGGCCGAGCGGCCGCTAGTGCCTGCGGATCAGCGCATTCCAGACCAGCTCCACCCCTGCAGCCACCAGGTCGACAGCGGCGCTGTCTGAGTTGTGCGCCCAGGTGTGCACAGCGCTTTTCTGGCGCTCGCGCTCGGCCCGGGCGCGGTCGCGCTCCAGGGCCACCAGTGCGTCGCCGATGTCCCCGGGCTGCATGGGCGCGGGCGCAGGGCCGCCGCGCTGGCTGGCCTGGGCATAGCCCTCCATGGCACGCACCACGGCCTGCGGGTCGATGAGCGAAAACGCGGCGCGGCAATAGGGACAGGCGTGGTCCTTGCGGATGTCCACCGGCGCACCGCAGCTGGTGCAGTAGATGGCACCGACGCGTTTGGCGAGGTCGTCGATCTCGGGACGCGTCATGTGGCGCACAAACCCTTTCTCGACCATGAAGGACGCAAAGGTGCTGAAGCGGCCGTGCTGGCGGTTGCAGCGGTAGACCATGTAGCGACCGCTGCGCACCACGTCAAACCCCTGGGCCAGCGAGGTGTTGCAGCGCGGGCAGGCCATGTTGTCGGACAGTGGCAAGTGCGGGTCGGTGCGGTGTTCGTGCAGCAGGCGGAACAGCTCTACCACCGAGGCGGGCGAGAGCTTCAGGTTTTCGTGCCGGTCAAACCACAGGCCCTGGCAGGCAAAACAAATGTCCAGCTCCAGCGGCTCGCCCTGGTTGCTGGTGAAACGGTGCCCCTGCATGGGTTGGCGACATGAAGGGCAGGACGGTAATGGCGACATGGTGCAAAGGGGCTGCTGCGTGCAGGGGTCAGATGCTAACCCGGCCCCTGGCCTGTTGCAGAGCCGCATTGCGGTCACGCGAAATGGCATGCCGCAGCGTGGCAATTAAGCAGGTTATGTCTCCTTTCCGGGTGTCGCCATGAACTAGCATTCGCGCCTCAACAACAAGGAACCGACAACATGGGATTCATGAACTGGCGCGCCAAAAGCGCCGAGGTGCTGCAACAAGGCGGGGTCATTGCGCCCGATGAGAGGCTGCCCTGGCCACAGACGGCGGTGATGGGGGTGCAGCACGTGATTGCAATGTTTGGCGCCACGGTGCTGGCGCCCATCCTGATGGGGTTTGACCCCAACGTGGCCATCCTGATGAGCGGCGTGGGCACGCTGATCTTTTTCCTCGTCACCGGCGGCAAGGTGCCCAGCTACCTGGGGTCGAGCTTTGCGTTCATCGGCGTGGTGATCGCGGCCACGGGCTATGCGGGCAGCGGGCCCAACGCCAACATCGGCGTGGCGCTGGGGGGCATCATTGCGTGCGGCCTGCTCTATACGCTCATCGGCGCGCTGGTGCAGGCCATTGGCACGGGCTGGATCGAACGCTTCATGCCGCCCGTGGTCACCGGTGCCGTGGTGGCGGTGATCGGCCTGAACCTGGCGGGCATCCCCATCAAGAA
>JBCNOJ010000051.1:0-16872 GCA_039593925.1 Acidovorax sp. | reverse complement strand
TGTCGCTGGGCGCGGGCACGGCCCTGGGCGCCCTGCTGGGCGGCCAGGGCCGTGCCCGCGCCCAGCGTCAGGCCGCCTGTGCCCACGTCGATCAGCGCACCGGCCTTGGCGCCTGCGGCCGCGCCCGCAGCGGCCCCGGCGGACGTGCCGACAGCCAGCGCGGTGGAAGAACCTGCACGGCGGTATGTGGGCAGCGGCGTGTGAACCGACTGGGGGCCGGCTTCATGCGGCGTGGGCACAGGCGGCTGGCCGTGCAGCGCGCGCAGGACCGTGTCGAGCGTTTTCACCTGGTCTGCATAGTGGGCGGCCGCGTCGCCGGGCGCGGGGTGCGCACAGGCGTGCAAGTGCTGGGCCAGGGCCTGCAGCGCTTGTTCAAAGCGCAGCGCGTTGCGCTCCACCCAGGCGGCACGCAGGCGCTCCAACGCGGGCCGCTGCTGTGCGGGCAGTGTGTTGACCAGCCGGTCGAACAGCGCGGGCTCCAGCACCCAGCTTGCGCCAAAGGCTTCCCAGCGCAGCGCCAGCGAGGGCGCGCCCTGCCACGCGGGCGGCAGGGGGGCGATGGTCCAAGCCAGCACGGCATCCACCGGCTGGCTGGCATCGCCAAACTGCAGGCGGTCGCCCTGGGGGGTTTGCAGCGCGGCGCTCTGAAACACCTCGGCGTGCGGGCCGTGCAGGCCAATCACCAGGTCACCGGGCAGGCTGGCGCGCAGACCGTCGAACGCGGCATCGTTCAGATCGAGTGGGGTTTGCCAGCGCGCTTCGCTCCAGCGTGCCCAGGCCGCCAGCCCCAGGCGCGGCAGCACCACCACCAGCGTGAGCAGGCCCACGTACATCCACACCCAGCGGCTGCCACCCGCGCCTTCGCCGGCAAAATTCTGCGTGGCAGCGATCTCCTGCAGCGTGAAGGGCGCCAGGCCAAACAGCGTGGCGAACAGGGCGTGCACCGGCCAGAACAGCACCGACACGATGGTGTGCACCTGCTCGGCGTTGAGAAAAGTGCTCTCCCACCCGAACTGGTAGCGCACCACCAGCCCGCGCAGCAGCAGCGACAGCGCAATGCCCGCACCCCACGCCGCCGCGCACAGGTGCAGGACGCGCGCGGCCCGCTGCGCCTGCAGTTCGGCCGAGTGGGACCACCAGCGCGCATGGAAGTCGGCGGCGATGCGCGCCGCCAGACCGCGCCCGCGTCCGCGGCCCGTGCCCACGCGGGTGGCAAGGTGCCGCAGGCTCTGTTGAACCGGCTGAGGCATGGCGGGCGGGCGCCAGGCACGCCACGCGATCAGCAGGTACATGCACAGGTTCCACGCCAGCACAACGAGCAGCGGCGGCGAAAGCAGGTCGACCCGGTGCGCGTTGGCGATGCGGTCGACGGCCAAGCCCATCAGCAGGGCCAGCAGCGGCAGCCCGTGCGCCAGCCAGCGCCAGATTGCGCTGGGCTCGCGCAGCGCAGCCACTGCCGTGTCCCGGCCACTGGCGCGCTGGGCGACGGCGTCGGCGTGCTCCAGCACCACGTCACCCGCGCCCACCCGCAACACGCCGCGCTCGCGCGCAGCGGCCACCGCGGCGCGCGTGGCTTCGTCCCACTCTGCCGGGGTGACCAGCGTGCGCCCGGTGTCGGCATGCGCGATGGCCTGGGCGAGCAGCACGGTGCGCAACTGGGGCTCGGTCACGCGCATGAAAGATCCTGATTTAATAGCTGTCAGCGCTTGTCAGATAAGCGCTAGAGGCCGATTTGATCCATATTCCACGATCACTTGGGCCACAGTGCCCACAGCCGCAGCCCTTGCTTGAGCCGCCCGGCAATGTCGCCAGCCTCTGGCCCCCAGCCGGTAAAAAAGTCCGCGCGCACGGCGCCCAGGATGGCGCTGCCCGTGTCCTGCGCCAGCACCATGCGGCTGAGCTGCACCTGCGGCCCGCTTGAGGCCAGCCAGACCGGCGTGCCGTACGGAATGCTCTGGCGGTCCACGGCAATCGAGCGGCCGGGAGTGAGGGGCACCCCTTGCGCGCCCCGGGGGCCGAATTCGGCGTCGAGCCCGCTCAAAGGTTCTTCGCGGAAGAACACGTAGCGCGGGTTGCTCCACAGCAGTTCATTGGTGCGCTGCGGATTGGCCGCCAGCCAGGCGCGGATGCCGGGCCAGGTGGCGTCGCGCGTGAGGCCCTGGTCCAGCAGCCAACGGCCCACGCTTTGGTAGGGCTGGTCGTTGGTGCCCGCATAGGCCAAGCGCACCAGCGACACAGTGCCGTCGGCCTCGGCAATGCGCAGTCGGCCCGACCCCTGGATGTGCAGCACCATCGATTCCACCGGGTCGCGCAGCCATGCGATGGCGCGGCCTTGCAGCGCGGCCTGGGCCTCGGGCAGGGTTTCGATCTGTTGGCGTGTGTACCAGGGCTTGCGCGTTCCCAACGTAGCCGGGGTGCGGTACACGGGCACGGTGTAGCCGTTGCCGGGCTGGCGGGCGCCCTCCATCATGGGTTCGTAGTACGCCGTCAGCAGGCCTTCGGCGTTGCCGTCTTGGGCCTCGATGCGGTAGGGCTGCAGCCGGGCGATGAGCCAGGTGCGCTGTTCTTCGGGCGTAGCAATGCTCAGGCGCCGCACGTCGCCGCACAGCGCCGTGAAGGGCGCCGCCGGGCGTTCGCAGCTTTTGATCCAGGCGTTCCAGGCTTCGTGCAATGCGTCGTCAGAAAAGCCGGGCAGCTCGGCCCAGCGCACGGGCACCCAGCGGCTCTTGGGCTGGGCGATGGGAGGTGGCAACGGCCCGTTGTCGCCAGGCCACACCGTGGTGCCGGTGGCCGGTGGCGGCGCAATCACCGCCGGGCGGGAGGGACTTGGAGGGCTTGGTGGCGTGGAGCAGGCGACCAGCGTTCCTACAATCAGCGCCGTCCATACATAGCGCAGGAGAGTCGATTTCATGGGGCTGATTTTGCTTGAAGCGTTGCTGGCGCTGGTGCTGCTGGTGGCCATCGTGTGGTGGACCATGTTCTCGGGCCGAAAGGGGGGCGAGTTGCGTGCCCGGGAAGACGCTGATCCCCGCCGCCCCGGCGACACGCGCGAGGATGACTCTGGCGGGCCCCGGCCTCCGCCATGATTCCTGAAAGATGTGTGTGACACCGCGAGTCGATGGGGTGTCGGTCTTTGGTTGTAGGAAGACGTCCTACGGCCATTGGGCCCGAGGGCCGATGGCGCTGGCCCCGACCAGCGGCGACGCTATTGCCAAGCCATCACTTTGAACGAAGGAGCACACACATGCGCAAACACATTCTTCTGGGCGTCACCGCCGCTGTCATTCTGGCCACCGGTTGCGCCAGCATGGACGACACGCAGCGCCGCACCGCGACAGGCGCTGGCGTGGGCGCTTTGGCCGGCGCAGTCATTGGCTCAGCCACGGGCGGCAGCGCTGGCACGGGTGCCGTGGTGGGCGCTGGTGTGGGTGCGTTGGGCACCTACATCTGGTCGCAAAACATGGAGCGCCAGAAGCGCGAAATGGAACGCGCCACACAAGGCACCGGCATCGCCGTCACGCAAACCGCCGACAACCAGCTCATGCTGAACATCCCGAGCGACATTTCGTTTGCCGTGGGCCGTTCGGACATCCAGCCCAACTTTGCCCCCGTGCTGGACCAATTTGCAGCGAGCCTGCGCAGCAACCCTTACGCCGATGTCCGCATCGTGGGCCACACCGACAGCACCGGCACCGACGCCATCAACAACCCCTTGTCGGTAGACCGTGCGGCAAGCACACGCAGCTATCTGGCTGCACGGGGCGTGGATGACCGCCGCATCGCCATCGACGGCGTGGGTTCGCGTTACCCCATTGCCTCCAACGACACGAACGACGGCCGCGCGCGCAACCGCCGGGTCGAGATTTTTGTGGGCGAGCGCCCAAGAGGGTAAGCACCATCCGGGCGGCAACGTCCTTCACCACAGTGCGGCGCTCGGGTGCAAACCGGAGCGCCGCATTGGTTTTCAAGTCACCGCGCGCAGCAGGTTGGCCAGTTCCACGGCGGATTTGACCTGCATCTTGTCGAACACGCGCGAGCGGTGCACTTCGACCGTGCGCACGCTGATGTCGAGCTGATCGGCAATCAGTTTGTTGGGCAGGCCCGCCACCACAAGGTCCATCACATCGCGCTCGCGGTCGGTCAGGTCGCGCAGGCGCACCTGCAGGTCGCTGCGCTCGCGCACGGCAGCCAGGCGTTCGGCCGACTGTGCCAGGGCCTGCTCGATGCGGTCTACCAAAGCGTTGTCGGAAAACGGCTTTTCGCAGAAATCGAACGCACCGCGCTTGACGGTGTCCACTGCCGTTGGCACGTCGGCGTGGCCGGTCAAAAAGATCACCGGCATCGTGGCCAGGTCACCGCGCACGGCCAGCAGGTCAAACAGGGCCAGCCCGCTCATGCCGGGCATGCGCACATCCAGCAGCAGGCAGCAGGGCTGGCGTTGTGCTGGCCGGGTTTGCAGCATGGCATCAAAGGCTTCGGCGCTGTCAAACGACTCGCTGGGCAGCCTGCGCGAGCGCAGCAGCCATGCCAGCGCCTCGCGCACGCTGGCGTCGTCGTCCACGATGTACACGGTGGCGTTGGATACGGGTTCCATCAGGCGTTGGGCAAAGATTGGGGGGTGGCAAGGGGCAGGGTGAAGGTGAATACCGTACCACGCGGCTCGTGGGGTGCAAACCCGAGGTAGCCGCCATGCTGCTCGATCACCGTGCGGCACATGCTCAGGCCCAGGCCCATGCCTTCCTGCCGCGTGGTGAAGAACGGCGTGAACAGCTTCTCGGCCACCTCGGGCGCAATGCCCGTGCCCTGGTCCGTCACGCTGAACTCCACCCATCCCCCGTGCGGGTTGGATGCCGTGCGGCGCACGCGGATGTCCAGCACGCGCGTGCGCACGGCAGGGTCGTCCATGGCCTGCATGGCGTTGCGCGCCAGGTTGAGCAGCACCTGCTCCACCATGGTGCGGTCGCACAGCATGGGCGGCAGGCCCGGTTCCACGCTCGTGTTCACCCGCACACCCAGCTTGCGCGCCTGCAGGATCACCAGCGGCAGGATGGCATCGAGCAGCTGCTGCGCATGCACGGACTCGCGCGCCTGGTCGCGGCGGCGCACGAAGTCGTGCACGCTCTTGATCACCTTGCCCGCCCGCTCGGCCTGCCGCGCGATCTGCTGCATGGCCATGCGCACGTCCTGCAGTGGCGTGGCATCGGGGGCGGCGGTGCCTGTGGCCGCAGTGGCCGTGTCCAGCAGATTGATGGACCCGGTGGCGTAGCTGGAGATGGCGGCCAGGGGCTGGTTCAGTTCGTGGCTCAGCAGGGACGCCATTTCGCCCACTGTGGCCAGCCGGGCGGTGGCCTGCAGGCGCTCCTGCGACGCGCGGGAGAGCTCTTCCACACGCCGCTGCTCGCTGATGTCCAAGAAGGCACTCATCCAGCCGGTGTGCTGGCCCTGCGCGTTGATGAGCGGCGCCTCAATGATGAGCACCGGAAACCGCGTGCCATCCTTGCGCATGAAGACCGATTCGAAGCCCTCACGGGGTGGCGTGTGGCCAGCCAGGCGGGTTTGCTGGCGCTGCTGGTATTCCTCAACCAGCTCGGGAGGCCAGTAGGGGGCGGTCACGCTCTGGCCCAGCAGCTCCTGCGCGCTGAAGCCCACCATGGCGCAGAAGGCGGGGTTCACGTAGGTGATGCGGCCTTCCAGATCCCGCGCGCGCAGGCCCGTGACCAGGGAGTCCTCCATGGCTTTGCGAAACGCCAGTGCTTCAGCCAGATCGCGTTCGGCGCGCAGGCGGCGGCGGTTGTCGCGCACCAGCACCACCATCACCGTCACCAGCGCAATCGACATGGCCGTGACCAGCGCCGTCAACACATTGGGGAACACGCTGGGCGCTGCATGCCATGTGTCCATGCGCAGCACCAGCGTTGTGCCCGGCAGGTCAAGCAGATGCTGCGCCGTGAACACGCGTGAACCGCGCCGCGAAGCGCCCAGCACCGCCAGGCGTGTGCCATCGGCCTCGGTGAAAGACGCCTCCTGACTCCGCGTGAGGTTGTGGCCCACCAAGTTGATCAGCACATCCTGCAGCGAATAGGTGGCTACGAGAAAACCGGTCTGGCGCCCGCCCGCAGTCAGCGGCAGGCACAGCTCCATCATTTCTGAACCCAGTCCATCGCCATGGGGCTGGAAGTAGCTGCTGGAGTACGCTGGGCTGCTGATGCGGCGCGCATTGGCGCAGGCAATGGCCGAATCGGACTGGTGGCTGTCGCGCAGACGCGCATCCCACGAGACGGGGCGATACGGAGACTGCGCGTAGGTGCGCAGCCGCATGGAAGGCTCCCGCCATTCCAGGCGCACCAGTTCACGGTGTCTGCGCAGCAGTTCGTGGGCTTCGATGTCCCACGCCAGGGTGCCAGGGTCGCCTGCGTGCAGGGCTTGCAGGCTCTGCAGGTTGCGGGTAAGCGCCACGCGGATGTCCGACACCGCATCGGCCGTATCGCGTTCCAGCCGCGTCTGCACCTGGCTGGCTTCATAGCGCCCGGCCAGCCACACCATGGTGGCCAGCATGGACGCCACCAGCAGCACCAGCGCCGTCCAGAGCGACCAGCGCCGCCAGGCGCGGCGCCAACGCTGCAGCAAAGTGGGCCGGGCCTTGGTCACAGCACGCGGTGCGTGAGAGCGGGCAACTGCTGGCGCACGGCGCGCAGCCGCGCGATGTCCAGTGTGCCCAGCACCACGCCTTCGCCTTGTTCGTGCTGGGCCAGCACCTGGCCCCATGGGTCGACCAGCATGCTGTGGCCCCAGGTGTGGCGTCCGTTTTCGTGCACGCCGCCCTGGGCAGGGGCGAGCACGTAGGCGAGGTTCTCGATGGCGCGTGCCCGCAACAGCACTTCCCAATGGGCCTCTCCGGTGGTGTGCGTGAACGCGCTGGGCACCAGCATCAGGTCGGCGCCTGCAAGGGCATGCGCGCGGTACAGCTCAGGAAACCGCAGGTCGTAACACACCGAGAGGCCCACCTGCCACCGCTGCCCGTCACGCGCCTGCAGCGCGAACTGCACCGGGGTGGTTCCAGCCTCGATGACGCGGTTCTCGAAATACTGTTCACGGCCATTGTCGAAGTGGAACAGGTGAATCTTGTCGTACCGCGCCACACAGTGGCCCGCAGGGTCGAACACCAGCGTGGTGTTGCGCACGCGGTCTGCCGTGTTGGTCTGCAATGGCAAGGTGCCGCCGACGATCCACATCTGCAATGCCCGTGCCGTGTCGGCCAGGAACTGCTGGATCACGCCTTGACCATGCGCCTCGCGCAAGGCCAGCTTGTCGGTGTCTTTGTAGCCCATGGTGCAGAAATATTCGGGCAGCACGGCCAGCTCGGCCCCCTGTGTGGCCGCTTGCTCCAGCAACGCGCGCGCGGCGCGCAGATTGGCCTCCAGCTCGGGGACCGAGACCATCTGGATTGCAGCGACTTTCATGAGGGTTCTCCGGTGCTGGTGGGGGTGTCGGCGGTTCTTCCGGGCACGGGCACTGGGGCAGGATCTCGTCCGCGGCGGGCCACGCGAACGATGCGCGGGTCTGCCCAGGTGCCTTCGATACGGAACTCCTGTGTAGCGGCTTCAATCAGCGGGCCGCGCAGGAACACCTGGGCCAAAAAGCTGCCCAGGCCGATCACGGGGTTGATGGCCGTGGCCACCAGAGATGCGGTCATCGCGTTGATCTCGGGCACGACGACCACGCGCAGATCCTGCGTCTCATGGTCGATGTTGGCGCTGCCTTCCATGAGTACTGCGGCGTTCACGCCCTTCATCTGCAGGTTGTTGGTGGTGGCCACGCCCTGCTCGATGCGCACATCGCCGCGCACGAAATCAAAGGCAAAGCCCTCGCTGAACACGTCGCGGAAATCCAGCGTAAGGCGGCGCGGCAGCGATTGCAGGCTCAGCACGCCCAGCAGCTTGGCCAGGCCCGGGTCGGCCTTGAGAAACTGGCCGGATTCGATGTTCAGGTTGATTTGCCCCGTCATGCTGCGGTAGTCGGGGCTGAAGGGCGCACCCAGCCACGCCACCTGTCCCTCCATGCGGCCTTTGCCGCGCTTGACCACGTCGGCCATGCCCATGCGCGCCAGCAGGTCGCCTGAATCGCGGATATCGAGCTTGAAGTTGAGAACCGTGCGCCGCTCAGGATTGCGGGGACCCAGCCCTGCGGCGTTGAGCACGGCCCAGTTGCCGCTGGCCGTGAAATGCGCCTCGGGTGACAGGATGTTGAATTTGGACAGGCGCCACTCCCGCTGAGCGCCTTCGCCACCACGGTTCTGGGCCTCCATTTCGACCCGGCCCAGGCGCTTGCCACGCAGTTCGAAATCGTCCACCACGATGTCGAGCGCGGGCAGGTTGCCGGGCTGCTCGTCCAGCAGCGACTCGACCTGCGTGACCTCGCTCTGCGGCATGTTGACACGCGACAGGCGGGCGAACACGCGGCCGTTGGCATGGTCGGGTGAACCCGGCGGACGGTACTCCAGATAACCATTGAGCTCGGTGGCATCCAGGTTCGCGCGCCAGATGCTGCCTTCCCGGAACGCGCCGGCCACCACGTTGTGCAGGGTGCGCCCCTGCAGTGTCAACTCGCGCGCCCGCAGCGCCAGCGTGGTGGGCATGTAGTCCTGCGTAATGGCGCCGGCTGGTGCGATGGCAGCTGCGGCAGTTGCAGCTGTGGCGGATGTGCGGCCAGCAGGCTCTGTGCTGGTGGCCTGCCGGAGCACGTCTTCCCAGGCATCCACGTCCACCTTGCCCTGGCTGATGTTGGCGGCCACGCCCTGGGCGGGCAGCGGCGCAAACTCTCCGCTGGCCAGGCCCAATCCGATGGCACCGCGCAGCACGCGGGGCTGGGCGCCGCCCAATTCGCGCACATAGGTGGCGGAGCCGAGCGCTCCCAAATCCAGCGTGACCTGGTCGCGCAGTGGCGGGGCGGCCGCAGCGCTGCCGCTGGCCGGGCCTGTCAGCGATTCACGCAGGACCTGATTCTCGAACCGCAGCGGCAGGGGGCTTTCGGCTGTTTTGCCAAGGGGGGCGGGCAAGGCCAGCGCCAAGCCCTGCAGGCTGGTGGAAACCTGCAGCTCGGGCACCCCGCGCCGGAAAGACAGGGCCATGGTGTAAGGCGCGCTGCCAGTGGCGCGTCGGGCCAGCTGGGCCAGCATGCCTAACTGCGGGGTTTGCTGCAGGCCTTCGGCCGTGGCGGTGCCTTGAGCGCGCACCTGCACCGCCGATTCAGTGGCGGGTGCGTTGGCAGCCAGCGCGCGCATGCCGCCCTCCAGCCGCACGCTGCCGCCCAGCGCCTGGGCCTGTACGTTGTTCAAGGAAAATCCCGTTTCGCTGAACTGCACCACACCGCGCACGCGGCTCAGTGCGGGGGTGTCAGGGGTGATGCGCAGGTCGTTGCCTGCCAGCGTCACACTGCCCTGCACGCGCGAATGGTTGATGTCGCTGATGGGCAGGCTCAGCCGCAGCTGGAAGTCGGCATTGCCGCTGCCGCTGGCCTGGTCCAGCGCATTGCCGGTCATGCCGCCGAGCGGTGATGTGGCCATGAGGCCCAGCAACTCCGCCAGTGGCCCACGGGCCTCCGCGTTGACGGCCACCACGGTGTGCGAAAGGTCGGGAATGCGCGCGTCCACTTTGGAAAGGCGCAACCCTTTGCGGCCTGCGAAGGTGCCACTGGCCCCCCGCACCTGCATGGAGGAGCGGTCGAAGATCAGTTCGCCACCCAGTTCCGTCAACGCGGGCCAGGGCAAGGTGTTGGCGGGCTGAATGGAGGACGGGACATAGGCGTAGGTCACGTCTTTCACGCGTGCAGCGATGCGGAATTCGCCTTGCTTGGGGTCGTCGAATGGCAGATGGTGCAGATCGCCCTTGACGCGAAACTGCACGTTGCTCGCACTGCCCGCCACCACAGCGTCGCGAACATAGTGGCGGGATTCGCCAGGAATCGACAGCGGGAGATAGCGGTGTACCCGGGTGCCATCGGCGCGGTGGAGGGTGCCGGTCAGATCCAGCACACCGGGGAAGCGCGATCGGTGCGCTACCGTGGCCGCATCGCTGGTGTGCCAGGTGGCGCGCGCCTCGCCCTGCGCGTCCGCGTTGGCAAACTGCACATCGTTGGCTTGCACGCTGATGCGGTCACCGTCCAACTGCCACCGCACATCGGCACTCAGCCGGTCCAGCGGCAGCACGGGGTCTTCAAACACACCTGGCAGCACCAGGGCGCCAGACGCCATGGTCAGTGCCGCCTTGCCGCCGGATTGGCTCATGTCCAGGTCCACCGTGGCACCCCGCAAGCCGAGGTGGGTGGGGGCTGCCGCGGATGGAGGGTCGCCCGCCAACGCAAGTCCGCGAATGCGGCCGCGCACCTGGTATTGCTGCAGGTCGTCCAGCGGGCCTTTCCATGTGGCCTGGATTTCGTCCACCACGCCCTTGGGCGCGTAGGTGTTGACTGCCTTGTGGGCGGTGGGGCCGAGTGGCAACCGGCTGGCGATCTCGGCCAGCGCTGCCAGGTCCAGCTTGTCGGCGCGCAGCTCGCCCTGCTCTGGCACCTTGCCCGTGGCCGCCGTGTGGACCAGGCGCAGATTGCCGCCAGGCCAGGTAAGGCCATCGTCGGTCTCGAACTGCAGGCCCTGTGTGGAAAACTCGAACCCGCCACTGAGGCGCCGCCCGCCCAGCCGACCCTGGATGGACGGTAGCACCAGCGCCTGCAGGTCGGGCGCCAGGGTGGTGTTCACGTCGGCCAGTGCCAGGTCGGCCGTGCCGCCCACAATCTGGCCGCGCTGCACATCCGCCCAGGCACGCAGGGCGCCACGCCCCCGGCTCACCTCGATGCCGATGTCCGCATGGTGGCGCAGCTGCGAGACATCCACGCGGGAAAAGTGGGCGAACACCTGGCCGCTCCAATGTTTCCAGTCGCCATCGCGCACACGCAGCAGCGGGGCGCGGAATTGGCCTACCACGGTGAAGCGGTCTCCCCAGGCGGCAGGGGGGGTGGCATCCAGGCGCATGTGGTGGTGCCAATTGCCATTGCGCAGCAGCAGGTCGACCTGCTCCAGCGCCAGCTCAGGGGCGTTGCGCTGCTCGTCGGTCCAGCGCACCGTCCCGCGCTTGATGAAAACCTCGCCCTGGGAAAACAGCCAGTCGGCCGCGCGGTTGTCGCCCTGGCTTTCGGTGAAAGTGAGGCCCGCCACCTGGATGCGGCCATCGGGGGTACGCCGCACATCGAGCTCGGGGCTTTCGATATAGAGCTGCTCGAACCCGGCGTTGAGCAGCGAGCGCGGCGACAGTGCCACCACCACCCGCGGCAGGCGCAGTGCGGCACGCCCCGCCGCGTCCAGCATCGCCACGTCGGACAGCTCGACCGACGGAATCAACCCCTCGGTGCGCGCGGAGATGGCGCCGATCGTGACGGGAACCCCCAGAGCCCGTGCGGCATGCGCCTCGATCTGTGGGCGGAAATCACCGATTCGCGGCACAATCCAGCCGTGAAGAGCTCCCCAGGCGATGGTCAGCAGCAGCCAGAAGGCCAGCAGCAAACCCAATGACCACCGCGCAAGACCTGCCATTATCTTCAGCAGGCGTGTGGGGTGTGTGGTGGGATCGATCATGGTGGGATTGAATGTGGCAGGAATTATGACCCGCAGCTTTGGCGCGGGTTCACTACAAACCGGTGTCCTTATGTTTGTTGCGCCCGAGAGCCGCCATGACCGCACCGCGCCCTGAAACTCCGTGCAACCCGCAGGCGGCATTTGAGCCGGGCGCGGCGCATTCGCGCTTTTACCAGCGCCTTCAACGGCGTTATGAAAACGATCTGGTCCTGCTGCCTGCCGGGGTCCCCCGATGGCCCTTGATGGAGCAGGCTTATGACGCCCTTCTCGCACGGGGTGCCGATACCGGCATGGCGCTGCGCGTGCTTCGGCAACTGGTCATGGAGCGCCTGATCCAGCTGGATTGCGAAGCGCAGGCACCTCTGGCCGACATCACCACGGCCGTTACCGAACTGGCCGAGCTGGCGCTCGACAAGGCCTGCCACCAGGCCCGGAGGGAACTGGACGAACGCCATGGTGCCCCCCAAGGGCCTGATGGCCAGCCCGTGCAGCTGTGGATCATTGGCATGGGCAAGCTGGGCGCGCGCGAGCTCAATGTCTCCAGCGACATCGACCTGATCTATGTTTACGAGCACGACGGCGAAACGGCTGGCGCCGCGGATGGACGGGGCCGTATTTCCAACCACGAGTACTTTGCGCGGGCCGTCAAGGCCATTTACAGCCTGGTGGGCGACACCACCGAACACGGTTTTGTGTTCCGGGTGGACCTTGCCCTTCGGCCCAATGGCAACTCGGGTCCGCCCGCAGTGTCCCTGTCGGCGCTGGAGGAATACCTGCAGGTGCAGGGGCGCGAATGGGAGCGTTTCGCCTGGCTCAAAAGCCGCGTCGTGGCGCCGCGCGACTGTGTCGCCGGGACCGAGGTGCAGGCCTTGCGCGGCGTGGTGCTGCCCTTTGTATTCCGTCGCTACCTCGATTACAGCGTGTTCGATGCGCTGCGCGTTCTGCATCGCCAGATCCGAGACCATGCGGCCAAGCGCAGTGCGGGCCACCCCGAGCGGGCCAACGATGTGAAGCTGTCGCGCGGCGGCATCCGTGAGATCGAATTCACTGTGCAGTTGCTGCAAGTGGTGCGGGGGGGGCAGTTCCCTGAACTGCGCCGCCGCCCTACGCTGGACGCGCTGCAGCGACTGGCCCAGGCGGGCCTGATGCCCCAGGAGACGGCCGATGCGCTGGCCCGCGCTTATGTCTTCCTGCGCCGGGTGGAACACCGCATCCAGTATCTGGACGACCAGCAGACCCACGTGCTGCCCACGCGCGACGACGACCTGGCATGGATTGCCCAGACCCTGGGCTATGACAACTGCTGCAAGTTTTTGCACGAGCTGGACGCCCACCGCGAACTGGTGGCGCAGGAGTTCGACACGCTGCTCGGAGGTGCGGGCAAGAAGCAGTGCACTGGCGGCGGCTGTGGCGGCCCCCGGGCTGCGGCAGCCCCCCCGCCTGAACTGGACGGTTTGCTGGAGCAATTGCCTTCTGGCTTCAGGGAGCGTGTGGACGAGTGGCGCGACCACCCTCGCGTGGCCGGCTTGCGCGACGAAGCGCGCGCCCGGCTGTTTCGACTGGTACAGCGCACAGCGCAGTGGCTTAACGAGGGCCGAGTCACTGAAGAGGCTTCGCTGCGCCTGATCAACTGGCTTGAACCCCTTTTGCGCCGAGAAAGCTACCTGGCGTTGCTGCTGGAGCGGCCCTCGGTGCATGAGCAGTTGCTCCACTTGCTCGGCGCAGCCAAATGGCCCGCGCGTTATCTGCTGCAACATCCCGGCGTGATCGACGAACTGGTGGGCGATGCCCTGCTGGCCGAGCGGTTTGTGGTGGCGGACTTTGAGCGAGAGCTCGCACTGCGCCTGGCCTCGCTGCAGTCCACCGGCGAAGACGACGACGAAACCCTGCTGAACCTGCTGCGACGTGCGCAGCACGCCGAAACTTTCCGCACCCTGGCGCGCGACGTGGAGCGCCGCATTACCGTGGAGCAGGTGGCCGACGACCTCAGTGCCCTGGCCGACAGCGTGCTTCGCGTCACCAGCCAATGGTGCTGGAGCCGCCTCAAGAACCGCCATCGCGACGAACCGCAGTTCGGCATCATCGGGTACGGCAAGCTGGGCGGCAAAGAGCTGGGCTACGGCAGCGACCTGGACATCGTGTTCGTTTTCGACGACGACGACGAGCGCGCGCCCGAGGTGTACGCCGCATTCGTGCGCAAGCTCATCAACTGGCTGACGGTGAAAACGGGCGAGGGCGATCTGTATGAGATCGACACCGCGCTGCGCCCCAACGGCAACTCAGGCCTGCTCGTCACGCGGTTCGAGGCCTATGCCAATTACCAGGAGCGCCGTGGCAGCAACACTGCCTGGACCTGGGAACACCAGGCCATGACGCGCGCGCGGTTCGTGCTGGGCAGCGCTGAGCTGAATGCCCGGTTTGACGCGGTGCGCGAAGCGGTAATCACCTCCGAGCGCGACACCGCCGCACTGCGCGACGAGATCACCACCATGCGTGAGCGCGTGCGCGGTGCCCACCCGGTGCGTGATGGGCAGTTCGACGTTAAACATAGCCCCGGCGGCATGGTGGACGTGGAATTCGTGGTGCAGTACCTGGTGCTTTCGTATTCGGCGGTGCACCCTGAGCTGCGTGAGAACCGGGGCAATATCACCCTGCTGCAACGCGCCGAGCAAGTGGGCCTGCTGCCCACCGGCATGGGCCAAGCGGCCGCACATGCCTACCGCGAGTTGCGGCGCGTACAGCACCGCGCGCGTCTGGACGAAGCACCTACCCAGGTTGCTCCGGCCACATTGCAGGCCGAGCGCGACACCGTGCTGGCGCTGTGGAAAGCGGTTTTTGGCACAGCGCCGGGGGCATAAGCCAGTGAGGGCAACGCCTTGGGCGTTGCCGACTGTTTCCATGAAATTTTTCTTAATTCAAACAACTGTTTGAATTCTGGTGGTTTAATCCGGGCCCATGAGTTCCGGCCACCCTCTCATTCCCGCTGCGCAGCGCACCGCCCGCAGCGACGGCGACGACACGCGCGCACGCCTCTTGCAGGCGGCGCTGCGGCTGTTTTCGGAGCGCGGTTTCGCCCAGACGTCGGTGCGCGCCATTGCCGAGGCAGCTGGCACCAATGTAGCGGCCATCGCCTACCACTACGGCGACAAGGCCCGCCTGTACACGGCCACGTTCTACGAGCCCTTTGGCAGCGGCAGCGATCTAATCCCGGTGTTTGCCGACCCGGCGCTCAGTTTGCAGGAGGCGCTGACGGCGTATTTCGACGGTTTCTTGCAGCCCCTCAAAAACGACGATCTGGTCACGCAATCGGTTCGCCTGCACGTGCGTGAGCTGCTGGAGCCCACCCATGTCTGGCCCGACCTCATCGAGCGCGAATGCCGCGCCCCGCACCTCGCGTTGCTGCGTGTTTTGTGTCGGCACATGAAAGTGCCTGAGGTGGACGACGACATGCACCGCCTGGCGTTTTCGATCTCCGGGCTGGTGATGCAAATGTGGACCCAGCGCGATCCGCTGATGGTGGTAGCCCCCCAACTCGGTGGATCGGGCAGCGTGGATGCATGGGTTGAGCGGTTGACCGGCTACGCGATCAGCATGGTGCAGGGCGACATGGCCCGCAGACGGGCTGCGGCGCAACCCTCGCCTGCCCGGGCTCGCCGCGCCCCCAGCACTTCGAACAAGGAAACCAACGCATGAAGTTGTGCAATCGGATACTTCTCGCGGCCTGCGTGCCGCTGGCATTGGGGGCTTGCGCCACCCAGTCGCCGCCTGCCACCGTGGCGGCCCCCGTGCCGGTGTCATGGCAGGCGCCGTTGCCCCACCAGGGGTCGTTGGAGGGGTTGGCCGATTGGTGGCGGCAGTGGGATGACGCGCTGCTGGTGGAGCTGATCGAAGCGGCGCAGGCGGTGAGCCCCAGCATCGCGCAAGCCCAGTCGCGCATCGTGCAGGCCCGGGCCACGCAAACCGCCAGCCGGGCAGCGCTGGGCCCGACGCTGGATGGGCAGGCCAGTGCGAGCCGGGGTTTCAACGAACAACTGGCCGGCATTGCCACCACCGCGCAGGCAGGCCTGCAAGCCAGTTGGGAGGTCGATCTGTTCGGTGCCAACGCAGCCACCAAAGCCGCGGCAGACCAGCGGCTGGCCGGTGCGCAGGCGCTGTGGCACGAGGCCCGGGTGAGCGTTGCGGCCGAGGTGGCGCAGCAGACCAGCAGCCTGCGCACCTGTCTGGAGCAACTGCGTGTGGCCGAGCGCGACGCGCAGTCGCGCGCTGAAACCTCACGCCTTTCGGACCTCAGCGAGCGCGCGGGTTTCACCGCCCCTGCCACGGCGGCTCTGGCGCGTGCCAGCGCGGCCGAGGCCCAGGCGCGGGCGTCGCAGCAGCGCATGCAGTGCGATGTGGAGACCAAAACCCTGGTGGCGCTGACCGGCTGGGAAGAGCCCGCCTTGCGCGCGCGCTTGTCGGCTTCGCCCGCCCGGCCCGCGCCCGACGCGCTGTTTACCATCGCCAGCCTCCCTGCTCAGGTGCTGGCCCAGCGCCCCGATGTTTACAACGCCGAGCGCGAGGTGGCTGCCGCGAGTGCCGAAGTGGGCAGCGCACAGGCGCAACGTTACCCGCGCCTTGGGCTCAGTGGTTCCATCGGCACTGCGTGGGTGCGTACCGGCGGCGCCACCACCGACCTCAACACCTGGACCATTGGCCCGCTGGCGCTGAGTGTGCCGCTGTTCGACGGGGGGCGCCGTGCTGCGCAGGTGGACGCCGCCCAGGCCCGCTACGACGAAGCGGCCGCGTTGTACCGCGCCCGCGTGCGACAGGCTGTCAGCGAGGTGGAGCAAGCCCTGGTGCGCCTGCAAAGCACCGCTGAACGCAACGCCAGCGCGCAGGCGGCCGCAGCAGGCTACAAGGCGTCGTTCGACGCCACCGAAGCGCGCTGGCGCGGCGGCCTGGCCAGCCTTGTCGAACTGGAAGACGCCCGGCGTACAGCGCTGGCGGCCGAAAACGCGCTGGTCGCGCTTCGGCATGAACGCCAGGTCGCCTGGGTGGCGCTGTACCGCGCCGCAGGCGGTGGGTGGAGGGAATGAGGCATGCGCCGAAAGGCTGTGCTGCCCTGCCATCTCGCGCTCTGGTCGCGGGGTGTGGACGCCATCGGTGCTATGGCAACCCCCGCCCTGTGGTGACCCTGGTCTGCGGCCGCGCCCGTTGCGCCAGCCGCCGATAACCGAATTGATTCTCCTAGGACGATGCAAATGCAATAT
>JBCNOJ010000509.1:0-3159 GCA_039593925.1 Acidovorax sp. | reverse complement strand
CGTCGCCTTGTTCGCTGCGCCCTGGAAGCCGTTGCGCCAGCGGGTGTTGTCCAGTTCGGCATACACCTTGGTGCGGCGCGAGAGCTTGTATTCGGCAAACGCCACCAGGCGGCCGTAGCCGTCGTCGGCCGCGCCGGTGCGCGAGCGGTCCACCTTGTAATAGGCGGCGGTCAGGTCCACCCACGGCGTGGCCGCCCAGGTGCCGCCGGCGGACAACACGCGCTGCACGGTGAAGCGGCCTGCGGCTGTCTCGGCCTTGTTGCGGCCTGCGTTGGCGGCCAGGCGCACGCTGCCCCATTGGTAAGACGCGCCCAGCGTGGTGCCGTTCAGCGAGCGTTTGTTCGTGTCGTTGAAGCTTTGGTAAGCGCCCGACACCACGAAGCCATCGGCGGCCCAGGCCAGGCCCACGCCGTGCGATGAGAGGGCCGAGGCCTGCGATTCCACTTCGCCAATGCCCCACATCGCCCGGGCGGTAAAGCCGCCGAAACGGCTGGTGACCTTGAGCGAGTTGTCGAGCCGGTACGAGCCCGATGTGGCGCCTGCGCTGCCGTACTGGATGCCCAGGCCGTGCTGGCTCAGCGCTGTCACGCCGATGTTGGGATTGAAGCTGGCAAAGCGCATGGCCAATGGGTCCACGGGCGAGATGGCGTCGGCCAGCGTGGTGGTCTGGCGGCCCAGTGCCAGCGTGCCCCAGCCGCCTTGCAGACCGACCCAGGAGGCGCGGTCGAAGTACTTGGTGGCGTTGGCGGATGCCCCGGTGTCTGCATTCAGCCCGCTTTCAAAGTGGAACAGCGCCTTGGCCCCGCCGCCCAGGTCCTCGGAACCCCGCACGCCCCAGCGGCTGGTGGTGTGGATGCCGCTGCCCAGGCTACGGGTGGAACCCGCTGCAGGCGCGTTGGACGCCGTGAGGCCACTGCCGTTGCGCAGGCCCAGGTCCACCACGCCGTACAGCGTCACGCCCGAGGTTTGGGCCATGGCGCAGTGGCTGGCCAACACGGTGCCGGCGGCGAAGGCCGCTCCAATGATTCTTTTCATGCATGTCTCCTGTTGTTGAAATCCAGGCAGGCCGCTCTGCTGCGGCCTGCCGCCCCTCCTCCCCGGATAGCGCTCAAGAACCACTCGACGCACCCGTCACGGGGTGCCAGTGCTTCGTGAAAAGCCCTCCTATGTCTCTCAGTCCGGTGTGAGCTGTGCCTTCACAACCACGCCCTTCCACTTGGCAAGCTCCTGCTTCACGGTCAGCGCCAGTTGCTCGGGGGTGCTGGTGTCCACCACGGCGCCTTGCTCTTCGATGCGGCGCGCCACGTCCTTGTCGGCCAGCGCGGTGTTCAAGGCCTTGTTGAGGTGGTCGATCACGGGGCGCGGCGTCTTGCCCGGCGCGAACAGCGCGTACCACTGAGTGATCTCCACGCCCTTCACCCCGGCCTCTTCCAGCGTGGGCACATCGGGCAGCAGCGAGGAGCGCTTGGGGCCGGCCAGCGCCAGCGCACGCAGCTTGCCGCTCTTGACGTGGGGGTAGGCCGAGAACAGGCTGGGGAACATCACCTGTGTTTGCCCGGCCATGGTGTCGTTCATCGCAGGCGCGGCACCGCGGTAAGGCACGTGCGCCATCTGCGCGCCACTTTCCAGCTTGAAGATTTCTGCCGAGAAGTGTGGGGCGGTGCCGTTGCCGGCCGATGCGTAGTTGAAGTCTTGTGGCTTGCCCTTGGTCAGCGCCACCAGCTCGCCCACGGTCTTGGCGGGCACCTTGGGGTTCACCACCATCAGCGTGGGCGAGTAGCTCACCATGCCGATCGGCTCGAACTGCGAAATGGGGTCGTAGCGCAGCTTCTGCAGCGCGGGGCTCATGCCGTGGGTGCCGATGTAGCCAAACAGGATGGTGTGCCCGTCGGGTGCCGCGCGGGCCACGTATTCGGCCGCGATGGCGCCGTTTGCCCCGGCCTTGTTCTCCACGATGACCTGTTGGCCCAGCAGGGTGGACAGCTTGATGGCCACCACGCGTGCCATGCCGTCGTTGCCGCCTCCTGCGGCGGTGGGCACGACCAGCGTGATGGGCTTGTCGGGATAGGCCGCGTGGGCGGTGCCAGCGGCCCAGAAGGCGCTGGACGCGAGCGCCAGCGCAGCCGTGGCCAGCGCCGTGCGGCGCGTGGTGGAGTGAATGGAACGGGTCATGGTTTGTCTCCTGTCGTAATGGTTGGAATCGTTGAAGTAGTGAGAAGGGCGGTACGCAAGCGGCGCCCTGAAGAGCAGTTAGTGCGCCGCAGCGCTTTCAGGAACGAACAGCGTGCCTTCCAGAATCTTTCGGGCGGTGCGTACCAGCGCGGCCTGCACCAGCTTGAACTGGCCGTCCACCTCGCTGAGCTCCACCTCCACCTGGATGCGGCCTGCCGGGTGCTGCACTTCTACGCGGCGCAGTCCGGCGGTGGGCGCATGCCGTTTGTCGGTGGCCACGGTGCCCGGCAGCACCGAGGCCGCCGCCACGCCAATCGCGCCCGTCACCGCATGCGAGCGGTGGCACTGGTGGGGGGTGAAATAGCGCGACACCACGCTGCCCGGTTGCGCGCCCGGCGACACGATCACCGGCTTGGGCAGCACGCTGTGGGTCACATCGCCCATGCCCATGCGCTGGCCAGCTTCGAGGCGCACGGCCTCCAGGCGGGCGAGCAAGGCGGTATTGGCGTCCAGATCGGCGGGTGTCTCGTCGCCGCGCAGGCCCAGGTCGGCGGCGCGCACCAGCACCATCACCTGCGCCGCGTCGATGCAGGTGACCTGCAGGCCCTGGATGGTGTCGATGCGCTGGCCGGTGGGAAAGATCTGCCCGGTGACCGCGCCCCAGGCGTCCAGAAAGTTCATCAACACGGGGGCGGCCGTGCCCTGCACGCCGTCAATGCGCACGTCGCCGTCGTAGTGCACCTGGCCGCCCGCTGTGCACACCTGCACATCGATGCGGGAGCGGGTGTTGACGTTGTAGACCCGCACCGTGGTGGTCTGGCCTTCGCGGTCTGCAGGGACCAGCCCCTGCTCGATGGCGAAGGGCCCCACACCGGCCAGCATGTTGCCGCAGTTGGGGCGGGTGTCCACGCGGGCCTCCTGCACGCTGACCTGGGCAAACAAGTAGTCCACATCGCAGTCGGGCTGCGTGGAGCGCGAGACGATGGC
>JBCNOJ010000508.1:0-3190 GCA_039593925.1 Acidovorax sp. | reverse complement strand
ACCAGCGAGACACCCTGCCCGCCAGCGCCGACCCGATCAGCCGCGATGCGGTGGACAGCCCCGTTGTCGCCGCAGCCGATGCGCATGCGGCCGAGCCCGCAGCGCCCGTGCAGGCCAGCGCCCCCGCCAGCCACCGCGCCATGGGCCAGTCGCACTTCCACGAAAGCGCGCGCGCCCAGGTCGCTGGCGCCGTGCACTACATCGACGATTTGCCCGAAGTGAAGGGCACGCTGTACGCCGCGCCCATCCTCTCCACCGTGGCACACGGTACGCTGAACGGCGTGGATGCCAGCGCGGCCCTGGCCATGCCCGGCGTGCGCGGCGTGGTGCTGGCGCAGGATGTGCCAGGCGACAAGACCCTGGCCGCCTTCGCACACGACGAGCCCGTGTTCGCGCACGACACCGTGCAGCACATCGGCCAGGTCATCGGACTGGTGGTGGCCGACTCGGTGATGCAGGCGCGCCGTGCCGTGCGGGCCGTGAAGCTCGACATTACCCCGCTGCCCGCCGTGCTGTCGGTGCACGATGCGCTCAAGGCGCAAAGCTACGTGCTGCCGCCCGTGTTCGTGCGGCGGGGTGACGCCGCCTCGGGTCTTGCGCAATCGGCACACCGCCTGCAGGGCGCGTTTGAGGTGGGCGGGCAGGAACACTTCTATCTGGAAGGCCAGATCGCCTACGCCCTGCCGCTGGAACAGCGCCAGTGGTGGATCTACTCCAGCACGCAGCACCCTGGCGAGGTGCAGCACTGGGTGGCACACGCCCTGGGCATCGACAACCACGCCGTGCGCGTGGAGTGCCGCCGCATGGGCGGCGGCTTCGGCGGCAAGGAAACTCAGGCCGGCCACTTGGCGGTGTGGGCCGCCGTGGCCGCCAACAAGCTGGGCCGCCCCATCAAGCTGCGGCTGGACCGTGATGAGGACTTCATGGTCACCGGCAAACGCCACCCATTCGCGTATGAATACGACGTGGGCTTTGACGACACCGGCCGCATCACGGGCCTGAAGCTGCAGATGGCCGCCAACTGCGGTTTCAGCGCCGACCTGTCCGGCCCCGTGGCCGACCGGGCCGTGTTCCACAGCGACAACGCGTACTTTTTGAGCGATGTGGAAATCGCCTCGTACCGCTGCAAGACAAACACGCAGAGCCACACGGCCTTCCGCGGCTTTGGCGGCCCGCAGGGCGTGATCGTGATCGAGGCCATCCTGGGCGACATCGCCCGGGCACTGGGCCGCGACGCGCAGGACGTGCGCATGGTCAACCTCTACGGCAAGGACGATGCCGAAGGCCGCAACGTGACGCACTACCAGATGACCGTGGAGGACAACATCCTGCACGCGCTGCTGCCACAGTTGGAGCGCAATGCCGACTACCGCCGCCGCCAGGCCGACATCGCGGCGTGGAATGCGCTGCAGTCCGTGCTCAAGCGCGGCCTGGCCATCACGCCGGTCAAGTTCGGCATCAGCTTCACCGCCACGCTGTTCAACCAGGCCGGCGCGCTGGTGCATGTGTACACCGACGGCAGCGTGCAGGTGAACCACGGCGGCACCGAAATGGGCCAGGGCCTGCACACCAAGGTGGCGCAGATCGTGGCCGACGAACTGGGCGTGCCGCTGTCGCGCGTGCTCGTTACGGCCAGCGATACCAGCAAGGTGCCCAACGCCAGCGCCACTGCCGCCAGCAGCGGCACCGACCTGAACGGCCGCGCCGCGCAGTTTGCGGCGCGCAACGTGCGCGACAACCTCGCATCGTTCGTGTGCGGGCTGGACGGCTGCGGTGCGGGCGCCATCCGCTTCGAGAGCGGACAGGTGATCTCGCCCAAGAAGACGCGTGCGTTCGACGACGTGGTGAAGGAGGCGTATGCCAACCGCATCCAGCTGTGGAGCGACGGCTTCTACCGCACGCCCAAGATCCATTACGACAAGACCACGCTGACCGGCCGTCCGTTCTACTACTTTGCCTACGGCGCCGCGTGCTCGGAGGTGGTCATCGACACCCTCACCGGCGAGAGCCGCGTGACGCGCGTGGACATCCTGCACGACGTGGGCCACAGCATCAATCCGGCCATCGACGTGGGCCAGATCGAGGGCGGCTTCGTGCAGGGCATGGGCTGGCTCACCACCGAGCAGCTGGTGTGGAACGACAAGGGCTACCTTGCGACGCACGCCCCCAGCACGTACAAGATTCCCGCCACGGGCGACATCCCCGAGCACTTCAAGGTCGAGCTCTGGCCCGAGGCCAACCGCGAGGACAACGTGGGCGGCAGCAAGGCCGTGGGCGAACCGCCCTTCATGCTGGCCATCAGCGTGTACGAAGCACTGCGCAATGCCGTGGCTGCGGGCCGCAGTGCCGATCACGCCGGGCAGCCCGTGGTGCTGACGGCGCCTGCGACGGCAGAGAACGTGCTGCGGGCGCTGGGGCGGCTGCAGGGCTGACGGCAGGTGCAGACTGAAGGACGACGCCTTCTTCGCCCTCTTTGGACGCATGCGTGCATGCGGGACGGCTGGAGTGGGGCGCTCGCAGAGCCTCATCTCCTGATGGCAAATTGCTACTTATTTGATAGCTTTCAGCGCTTACTGGACAAGCGACAGAGGCCTTTTTGGCTTGAATTTTTGGCCTAAAACCGTGTACACACAGACGCCTTAGACAGACAGGCGTGCAGCTTTTCAGGCGGAGCCCAGCGCCATGCGCCCTGAGGCCGTGGCCTCCCGTGCGTGGCGGGTCTCCACGCGGTTGCGACCCGCGCGCTTGGCGTCGTAGCAGGCCATGTCGGCGGCGCGCAGCAGCTGGGTCACCTGGTCTTCTCCTGCGGTGCCGGCCTCCCGCGCCACCAGGCCCACGCTCGCGCTGACGAAGAAGCTGCGCCCCGCATACGAAGGCTCCCAGGCCGCGATGGCGGTGCGGATCAGCTCCGCGATCTCGTGGCCCCGCGCCCGGGAACAGGCTGGCAGCACCACGGCGAACTCGTCGCCGCCCAGCCGCGCCGGCCAGCCGACGTGGCGCACCTGCTCCTCGATGAGCCGCGCCACATGCCGCAGCACCTCGTCGCCCGCATCGTGCCCGGCCTGGTCGTTCACCACCGTGAAGTGGTCCAGGTCCAGGAACAGCACGACCAGCGTGCCCAGCTCCGCGCCGCCCTGCCCTGCGGCGCGCATCGCCGTCGGCGTGCCGGGCTGCAACTGCTGCTGCGCGC
>JBCNOJ010000507.1:0-3196 GCA_039593925.1 Acidovorax sp. | reverse complement strand
GCAGCACCAGCACAGGCGTGGTGTTGCTGGCGCGGCTCAGCCCGAAGCCATCGGGCCAGTCCACGCGCAGGGCGTCGATGGTGTTGATCGCCGCGGGCGCAGCAAACGTCTCGGCGGCCAGGGCCTGGAGCTCGGCTGTGAGGCGGTGCGGCTCGCCTTCAGCACAGGCCACGTTGAGCTCGGGTGTGGAGTGGCTGGTGGGCAGTCCGTTCAGCAGCGCGCTGGGGTCGGCGCTGCGGCTCACAATCTCCAGCAGGCGGCAGCCGGCGTAGGTGCCGTCGTCAAAGCCGTACCAGCGTTCCTTGAAGAAAATATGGCCACTCATCTCGCCGCCCAGCGGCGAGTTCGTCTCCTTCATGCGCGCCTTGATGAGCGAGTGGCCGGTCTTGAACATCACCGGTACGCCGCCGGCCGCGGTGATGGCCGGGGCCAGGCGCTGCGTGCACTTCACGTCGAAGATGATTTCGCCGCCCGACACGCGCGAGAGCACGTCCTGTGCAAACAGCATCATCTGGCGGTCGGGGAAGATGTTGTTGCCGTCTTTGGTGACGATGCCCAGGCGGTCGCCGTCACCGTCAAAAGCCAGGCCGAGCTCGGCGCCGCTGGTTTTCAGCGCTTCGATCAGGTCACGCAGGTTCTCCGGCTTGCTCGGGTCTGGATGGTGGTTCGGGAAGTTGCCATCCACCTCTGAAAACAGCTCGATCACCTCGCAGCCCAGCGCCCGGAAGATGGCCGGTGCCGAAGCACCCGCAATGCCGTTGCCGCAGTCCACCACGATCTTCATCGGCCGGGCCAGGCGGATGTCACCCACGATGCGCTCGGTGTAGGCAGGCAACACGTCTGCACTGCGCACCGAGCCACCGGGCAGCAACTGCCAGCTTTCCTGCTCCATGGTGCGGCGCAGGCCCTGAATTTCTTCACCGTAAATGGCGCGGCCATTGAGCACCATCTTGAAGCCGTTGTAGTCGCGCGGGTTGTGGCTGCCTGTGACCTGGATGCCAGAGCTGGCCAGCGTGCTGGCCGCGAAGTAAAGCATCGGCGTGGTCACCATGCCCACATCAATCACCTCAATGCCCGCTTCCACCAGCCCCTCGATCAGCGCAGCCGACAGCGCTGGCCCCGACAGCCGCCCATCCCGGCCAACGGCCACAGTCGTCTGGCCTTCTGCGCGGGCTGCCGTGCCGAACGCACGGCCCAGCCCTCGGGCCACGTCTTCAGTCAGCGTGGAAGGCACGATGCCGCGGATGTCATAGGCTTTGAAGATGGCGGGTGTCACTTGCACGTGGAGAAGCCTTTCGAGGGGTTCGGGGCAGAGTTGGCTGCCGAAGAAGCGGGGCAAGCCCGCCAGTCGGGGGCCAAAGACCGCTGGATTGTAGGCGTGCACTGAGGGCGCTTTTGTCAGCCAATGCCGCGCGGTGGTTCGGGCCAGCAGCCATTGCAAGGCACTCAGCCAGATGTCCGAAAACGGCCAGTCTGGCTGCGGCTGGCTCCTATGATGGCCTCCAATGACATCGCCTGTGCCCGCCCCTCGGCAAAAGCCGCCCCTAACACCCTCGCCTGGAGCAGATTCCGCTCAGGATGAGGGGCGCTATCTGGCCGTGCTGGCGCGCGACGCGCGGTTTGACGGGCATTTTTTCACTGCAGTGACCTCCACCGGCATTTACTGCCGCCCCGTGTGCGCCGTGCGTGCCCCCCGGCGAGAGAACTGCCGCTTTTTCACGCTGGCCGCCCAGGCAGAGCACGCGGGGTTTAGGCCCTGTCTGCGCTGCCGGCCCGAGTTGGCACCTGGCACCGCGGTGTGGTCGGTGCAGGACGCCAGCGGCATTCTGGTGCAGCAGGCGGTGCGGCTGCTGGATGCTCCCGAGCTGTGGCCCACCACGGCGGCACGTGGCGAGGGTGCCACGGTCGCCCGCCTGGCCGAACGCCTGGGCGTGAGCGACCGGCACCTGCGGCGCATCTTCGAGGCAGCGCTGGGCGTGTCGCCGCTGCAATACCTCCAGACCCGGCGCCTGCTGACGGCCAAGCAACTGCTGACCGACACCGCACTGCCCGTGACCGAGGTGGCGCTGGCCAGCGGCTTTGCCAGCGTGCGCCGGTTCAACGCCGCGTTTTCGGGCCACTACGGGTTGAACCCCACGCAGCTGCGGCGCAGCGGCACCGCCACAGGCCCACACACGCCCAACACGCTGCGCCTAGGCTGGCGCCCACCGCTGGATGCCGGTGCGCTGCTGGCCTTTTTTGAACGGCGCCAGTTCCACGGTGTGGAGTGGGTGCTGCCCGGCGAGGCCACTTTGCGCCGCACCGTTCGCCTGTCCACGGCCAGCACAGGCCTTGCGCACGAAACCACCGGCTGGCTCAGCGCACGCTTTGACACCGCACGCCACCAGGTGCTGCTGCAGACCAGCGACAGCCTCTACCCCGTGCTGCCTCTGGTGATCCGCCGCGTGCGGGCCATGCTGGACCTGGACGCCGACCCCGCGGCCATCAACGCCGTGCTGCACCCGCATTTCCCGCAGGGCGACGGGCTGCGCGTGCCCGGCGCTTTCGACGGCTTTGAGTTGGCTGTGCGCGCCGTGCTGGGTCAGCAGATCACCGTGGCGGCTGCGCGCACTTTGGGCCAGAGGCTCGTGGAGCGGCTCGGAGAACCCTTGGCCACGCCCTGGCCTGAATTGCAACGCCTGTTTCCTACCGCGGCCACACTGGCGGCGGCTGATGGCGACACGCTGGGGCAACTGGGCATCGTGCGCCAGCGCCAGGCCGCCATCGTGGCGCTTGCCCGCGCGGTAGACAGCGGCACACTGGTGCTGCAGGCCGGTGCCGACGTGGCACAGACCACCGCGGCACTGTGCGCCCTGCCCGGCATTGGCGACTGGACGGCCCAGTACATCGCCATGCGGGTGCTGCGCTGGCCAGATGCCTTCCCAGCGGGGGATGTGGCGCTGCACAAGGCGTTGGGCGTGGCGGGCCACAAAAACCCTTCCCGCGCTGCCACAGAGGCATCCCAGGCCTGGCGCCCCTGGCGCAGCTACGCCGTGCTGCGCGCCTGGGCCGCAGGCGCCCCCACAGAACTATCAAAACCATAGCTGCTAGCGCTTACCCAATAAGCGCTAGAGCCCATTTTTGCTTTAAAAACCACCTCCTATCTCAACTCCAAGACGCCCGTCAGAGCCTGCTCCCCATGCACTACCACCCACAC
>JBCNOJ010000506.1:0-3202 GCA_039593925.1 Acidovorax sp. | reverse complement strand
GTTGCCGCCAAATGCCAGGCCACTGTTGCAGTCCTCGCGCTTGGCATACAGATGCACCTTGCCGCCCAGATGGGCCGACAGGCGCGGCAGCGGCGTGATGGGGGACGGGCCAAAGGTGAGCGGGTGGCGTTCGAATTTCTGCAGGTTCATGGCGGTCTTTCAGTCGATCAAGGGAGGGCGCAAGCGGGGGCTTGCAGTGCCTTCATCGTAAAAAAACACAGGCGCCAACGGGTTGCAAAATCAAACTTGATTTCGACCTTATATTTTTCTAAAGCAGAATGTATGAAATATTAATTTCTCAGAGTCAACCATGTGCGCAACAAAAGTTCGCAGCAAAAACGTGCCACAGACCGATGTCTCGACCGAGCTCGATCGCACAGACAAAGCCATCCTGCGGCAGCTGCAACGTGATGCGTCAGTGTCCAACGTGGCGCTGGCCGACAAGGTGCATCTGAGCGCACCCGCCTGCCTGCGCCGTGTGGAGCGCCTCAAGCGCCTGGGCCTGATTCAGGGGGTCGTGGCGCTGCTCAACCCGCAGGCCGTGGGGGCAGGCATGCTGGTGATGATCGGTGTGGTGCTGGACCGCTCCACGCCCGAGTCGTTTGCCGAGTTCGAGAAAGCCGCCGCTAAGGTGTCCGGCTGCATGGAGTGCCACGTGGTGACCGGCGAGTTCGACTACTTCATGCTGGTGCGCACCCGAGACAACGACAGCTTCAACCGCCTGCATGCCGAGCAATTGCTCTACCTGCCCGGCGTGCGGCAGGTGCGCTCTTTCATGGTGCTCCGCAATGTGCTGTCGACGACGGAGTTGCCGCTGGCGGTGTAGCCGTCACTCCACCCCAAACGTCAGCCCCGCATTCGCCTGCAGCCGCGCCATAAGCGCATCACCCATCGCCGGTGCCGTGGTCCAGATGCCTCCGGGTGTGGTGGTGGCGTCCTGCAGCAGGCACACGGCGGCCTCGGCGATCATTTTGGAGGTGGAGCCGTAGCCCGGGTCGCGGTCGCCTTTGACGCCCACGCGCAGGCTGTTGCCTGCTGCGTCCGTACCCAAGAAAAGCACGTCGTAGAAGCCTGATTCCCGCTCTTCGCGCGAAGGGCCTTCGCCGGGTTTCGGACCCTTGTCGGAGCCCAGCGACTTGTCCCCCGCCACGGCAGTGGCCATGGCTTCGCCCTTGGCGCCGGGGCCGGTGATGAGCATTTCGTCGTACACGAAGTCCGTGCCGTAGGCATGCTGCAGCAGCAGGTTGGAGCGGTGCACGTTGCGCGTGTTGATGGCCGCCATCACAAACGGCGCAACCCACACGCCTTCGCCGCCCACGGTGCCCAGCGCCTCGTCCACCATGGGCTTGTTGCCGGAGGGCTGGCGCGGGCCGTCAAAGCCGGGCGTCAGCGAGAACGGGTTCTTGAGCAGGTCGAGCACGCCGGGCTGGGTGGCGGCCGCCGCCATGGTGGCCTTCAGGCTGGCTGCCGTGCCGCCCGAGAACGTGCCCTTCATCTTGCGCACCCGGCCGCGCACGCGCGGGGCGGGGTGGCCGAAGCGGTGGCGGAACTCCTTTTGCAGCAGGAACACGCCCAGGTCGAACGGAATGGAGTCGAACCCGCACGAGAACACGATGCGCGCGCCGCTGGCCTTGGCCGCAGCTTCGTGCGCGTCGATCATCTGGCGCATCCACGCGGGCTCGCCGCACAGGTCCACGTAGTCCACCCCGGCCTTGGCGTAGGCAGCTACCAGCTCGTTGCCATAGAGCTGGTAGGGGCCCACGGTGGTCAGCACCAGTCGCGTGGCGTCCATCAGCGCCTGCAGGCTGGCGGGGTTGGTGGTGTCGGTCACCACCAAGGGGGTGTCTGCAGGTGCGCCCAGCTCATCGCGCACCGCAGCCAGCTTGTCGGCACTGCGCCCGCCCATGGCCCAGCGCAGGCCACTGCCGGCCGGGTAGCGGCGCAGCAGGTATTCGACCACCAGGCGGCCTGTGAAGCCGGTGGCGCCGTGGACGATGAGGTCAAAGGGTTTAGTGCTCATGGTGTGTGGGTGAAGGTTTGCTGTGAAGGAGATGCAGATCAGAGATGGCCCAGAGCCAGATGGGGCCTGATCGCGGGGATTGTGGGAGACAAGCGGCTGGGTGTCTGTCGCCCAGGTGCGGCCTGTGGGTGCGCTCTTGCGGCTCGGCGGGGGCATAAAGTATCGATTGGCGATACCACTGAGCCCGTGGCCCGCCACTGCGCGACTCCAGCGCAGACGTCAGCGCAGAGCGAGGCCACCATGCGCTCCGTGTTCAACCACGGGTCTGTGTGGCCCACCCCTTCTGTATGTCGAACCATTCTTCCCCCATCGTTCAGCGTGATACCCGTGCCTGGCAATTGCAGGTGTGGATCTCGTTCGGCATCGCCGTGTTTCTGTGTGCCGTGGGGTTGGCCTGGCTGCCGGGCGCGCAGCTGGAGCAGGCGTTCATGGTGATGGGTTACGTGTTCTGCCTGTCGGCCGCGTTTGTGTTGGCAAAGTTCGTGCGGGACAACGAAAGCACCTCGCGCCGGGGTGGTGGCCAGGGCGGGAAGGATGTGCCGATGTGGAAGCTGGTGGTGTGGGGCGGCTTCATGGTGGCGATGGGCCTCACGGGCTGGGGCCTGCTGGGCATGGAGATCAACGTGACCTACAAAGCCTTCCTGGGCGTGAGCTGGCTGTACCTCATCACCACCGCCTTCACGCTGGCCAAGATGCTGCGCGACCGCCACGAGGCGGACTTGGCCGAGGCCCGCATCCAGGGCCGTCGCGAAGCCGTTGCCAACGCCGCAGGCTCGGGTGGCTCGGCAACGTCTGGTAACAACGTGGGCTGACCTTTGCGCGCTGCACGGCTGTGTCTGGGCGATGCTCCCGGGCGCCGCGCTACAGCGCCATCCATAACAACGCTTTTGACTTGTCTGAGAGGAGTGAATCACCATGTTGCTGTCCCCCTGCATCCAGCGGATGCCCCAAACCCTGAATTCCAAACTCGCCAGTTGGCTGCTGGCCGCCGGGCTGGTGTGCGCCGCTGTGGCGCTGCCCGCACGGGCCCAGAGCGAGGCCTCGGCCGCACTGTCGATGTTGCCGGTGGCCTCGGTGGTGGGCACCGCGGCCGTGGCGTCGAGTGCCGCAGGCGCCGTAGTGGCCCTTCCTGCCGCGCTGTCTGTGGGCGGTGCAGTGCTCACCGTCAAGACGGTGGAAGCC
>JBCNOJ010000505.1:0-3203 GCA_039593925.1 Acidovorax sp. | reverse complement strand
CCTGAAGTCGTGGCCCCACTGCGACAGGCAGTGCGCCTCGTCCACCACCAGCAGGCTCACCGTGTGGCGGGCCAGCGCAGCGGTCAGCGTGGGGTCGGCGATCTGCTCGGGTGTGGTGAGCACGATGCGCGCACTGCCGTCTTCAATGGCCGCGCGCGCCGCTGCCAACTCGTCGCTGCCAATGGCACTGTTCACCTGCACGGCCGCGACACCCAGGTCACGCAGCGCGTCGCACTGGTCCTTCATCAATGACACGAGCGGCGAAACCACGACCGTGGTGCCGGGCAACAGCAAGGCTGGCAATTGGTAGCAAAGCGACTTGCCTGCGCCGGTGGGCATCACGGCCAGGGTGCTGGCGCCCTGCAGCACGCGCTCGACCACATCGAGCTGGCCCGGCCGCAGGCGCTGAAAGCCGAACACGGTCTTGAGCGTTTTCTGGATGCGCGCAGACCCGGTGGTGGCTGCGCGCGCGGAACGGCGTGGGCGTGATGGGGTACGGGTCGCTGCGGTGGCTGTGTTCATGTCGGTCTGCATTCATCGGCTGCCGTGTGGCAAACGCTGAGAGCGATCATGGACACCTCTGCCACGGCGGCACCGCCGGACTCACGCCCGTCTCCTTGTCAGACAGACCGCGCCGTGAGCGCAGTTAACCGTGACTAAAATTTGAATGAAAATGGGCTCCAGCGCTTAACCCATAAGCGCTGGCAGCTCACAAATAAGGAGCATACATCAAGGTTAGGGCAAAGCCTCGGCTCAGGGCGCCAGCCCCTCAACCGAAGCAATCACACCGCCGCCTAGGCAGACCTCGCCGTCGTACAGCACCGCGCTCTGCCCGGGCGTCACGGCCCATTGGGCGTCCGGGAATTGCAGCGCGAAACCCTCCGGCGCTGCCTGCAGCGTGCAGGCAGCGTCCTGCTGGCGGTAGCGCGTCTTGGCAGCGTAGGCGCCGGACGCCGGGGCCTGCCCTGCGCACCAGCTCACGTCCTGCGCCACCAGGCGGTGTGACAGCAGCCAGGGGTGGTCGTGACCTTGCACCACGCGCAGCGTGTTCTTCTCCAGGTCCTTGCGGGCCACGAACCAGGGCTCGTGCGCGCCGCCACCGCGCTGCGCGCCCTTTTCTTTCACGCCGCCAATGCCCAGGCCCTGGCGTTGTCCCAGGGTGTAGAAGCTCAGGCCCACATGCTGGCCCAGCTTGCGCCCTCGGTCGTCCAGGATGGGGCCGGGCGCGTGGCTGATGTAGCGGTTCAGAAACTCGCGGAACGGCCGCTCACCAATGAAGCAGATGCCGGTCGAATCCTTTTTCTTGGCGTTGGGCAGACCAATTTCCTCGGCGATGCGACGCACATCGGTCTTGTGCAGCTCGCCCACAGGGAACAAGGTCTTGGCCAGCTGCGCCTGGTTCAGGCGGTGCAGAAAGTAGCTCTGGTCCTTGCTCGGGTCCAGCCCCTTTAGCAGCTCGTGCAGGCCCGTGGCCGGGTTGTGGCGCACGCGTGCGTAGTGCCCCGTGGCGATCTTCTCGGCCCCCAGGCGCATGGCGTGATCGAGGAAGGCCTTGAACTTGATCTCGGCATTGCACAGCACATCGGGGTTGGGCGTGCGGCCGGCCTGGTACTCGCGCAGGAACTCGGCGAACACGCGGTCCTTGTAGTCGGCCGCGAAGTTCACATGCTCGATCTCGATACCGATCACGTCGGCCACGGCGGCCGCGTCCACGAAGTCGATGTTGGACGAGCAGTACTCGCTGTCGTCATCGTCTTCCCAGTTTTTCATGAAGATGCCGACCACTTCATGGCCCTGCTTTTTGAGCAGGTAGGCGGTCACGGCGGAGTCCACGCCGCCGGAGAGGCCGACGACGACGCGGTGTTTGGTGGATGCTGTCATCTCGCCGATTGTATTTTTCAGGCCACCGTCGCCTTGCGCGGCCGTACAGAACGCGTAGCGACCAAGAGGTCATACAGCTGCTGCGCGGCGGGCGATAGCGACTTGCCCCTGCGCTTGATGAGCCCCATCTGCCGCGTCACCACCGGGTCCACCAGTGGAATGCTGACCAGCGTAGGATGGTCCTTGCCCGGCATGGCCAGGCTGGGCACGGCCGCCACGCCCAGGCCCGCCTCCACCAGGCCCAGCAGCGTGGTCACATGCTTGGCCTCGTACAGGCACTGCGGCCGGTCGGGCACGTTGGCCAGCGCCAGGTCCATCAGCAGGCGGTTGCCCGAGGTCTTGCCCACCGACATGAAGTCGTGCTGGCCCAGCTCGGCCCAGCTCACCTTCTTGCGCCGCGCCAGCACATGGTCGCGCCGGCAGGCGGCCACAAAGCGCTCGGCCAGCACGGGCTTGAACTCGATTTCGGCCTCCTGGCTGCCGATGAAGTTCAGGCCAAAGTCCGCATCGCCCTGCGCCACGGCCACCAGCACTTCGTTGGCGCTGGCGTCGTGTACCTTGACGCGGATTTTCGGAAACCGCTCGTGGTAGCGCTTGACCACCTGAGGCAGGAAGTAATACACGGCCGACGGCACGCAGGCAATCGTGACCTCGCCCATGCGCCGCGCGGCCACATCGCCCAGGCCCATCAGCATGCCGTCCAGGTCGTCCAGCCACACGCGGGTCTTGCGCGCAAAGTCGCGCCCCACCGCCGTGAGCGTGACGCGGCGCGTGGTGCGGTCGAGCAGGCGCACACCCAAGGCTTCTTCGAGCTTGTCGATGCGGCGGCTGAATGCAGGCTGCGACAGGTGGATGGCCTCGGCGGCCGCACGAAAGCTCTGCAGCTCGGCCACCGCCGCAAAGGCCTGGATGTCGGCAAGGTCGAATTTGTTGTTCATCGGGCGTCCTTTCACTGCGCTTCGGAGTGTTGTCAGTGTTGCAAGCCGTGCATCAAACGATCAGGACATTGCAATTCACGGCCGTGATTGGAGCATGTACAAGCAGCGTGAGCCTATTGCACAGCATGCATCAATCATTGCCAACAATGCAATTCACAGATCAGCGAAGGCGCAGCACCATGCCGACCCATGAGCACCAACATTCCTTGCGTTCTGATGCGTGGCGGCACTTCCCGAGGGCCGTTCTTCCTGGCCGACTGGCTGCCGCGCGACCCTGAAGCCCGCGACCGCACGCTGATTGCAGCCCTGGGCTCGCCGCATGAGCTGCAGATCGACGGCCTGGGCGGCGGCAATTCGCTGACCAGCAAGGTCGCCATCGTCTCG
>JBCNOJ010000504.1:0-3208 GCA_039593925.1 Acidovorax sp. | reverse complement strand
GCGATCGGGAAGCCGGTGGCCTTGGAGGCCAGCGCCGAGGAGCGCGACACGCGCGGGTTCATCTCGATGACGATCATGCGACCGTCCTTGGGATTCACCGAGAACTGCACGTTGGAGCCGCCCGTGTCCACACCAATCTCACGCAGCACCGCCAGCGAGGCGTTGCGCATGATCTGGTATTCCTTGTCGGTCAGCGTCTGAGCAGGGGCCACAGTGATGGAATCACCGGTGTGCACCCCCATTGGGTCCAGGTTCTCGATGGAGCAGACGATGATGCAGTTGTCCGCCTTGTCGCGGACCACTTCCATCTCATACTCCTTCCAACCCAGCAGCGACTCTTCGATCAAAAGTTCGTTGGTGGGCGAGGCTTCGAGGCCGCGCTTGCAGATGGTCTCGAACTCTTCGGGGTTGTAGGCGATGCCGCCACCCGTGCCGCCCAGCGTGAAGCTGGGGCGGATCACGGTGGGGAAGCCCACGCTCTTTTGGACGGCCCAGGCTTCATCCATGCTGTGGGCGATGCCAGAACGCGCCGAGCCCAAGCCGATCTTGGTCATCGCGTCCTTGAACTTCAGGCGGTCTTCGGCCTTGTCGATGGCCTCGGGCGTCGCGCCGATGAGCTCGACCTTGTACTTCTCCAACACGCCGTTGTGCCAGAGGTCCAGTGCGCAATTGAGCGCAGTTTGGCCGCCCATGGTGGGCAAGATGGCATCGGGACGTTCCTTGGCGATGATCTTCTCGACCGTCTGCCAGGTGATGGGCTCGATGTAGGTCACGTCGGCCGTGGCCGGGTCGGTCATGATCGTGGCAGGGTTGCTGTTGATCAGGATGACCTTGTAACCCTCTTCGCGCAGGGCCTTGCAGGCCTGCACGCCGGAGTAGTCGAACTCGCAGGCCTGGCCGATGATGATCGGGCCAGCGCCGATGATGAGAATGCTTTTTAAGTCTGTACGTTTTGGCATGGTGCGTCGATCAATCAGTTGATCGTAGGTTCTGCTGCCTGGGGGCCAGAGGTCTGGGCGGGGGTGGCGTCGCTGGTCTCAGGGCGTCGCTCGGCAAGCTTGGCCAAAAGTGCCTGGGCTCGCTCGGGCGGCAGGTTCTTCTGCATCAGCTGCAGCAAACCATCCCCCTGAATCAGCGGGCGAAGCACTTCTTCTTCTGCGTCATAAAACGTGACTTCCCAGTCGCGCAGCATCTCGGAGAATTCCGCGTCGTCCATGGTCTTGCCCTTGGCCACCAGCGTGACCAGAGGCATCGCCTTGTTTTCGACAAAGGCCTTCTTGTAGGGCTTCTGCGCCCAGCGCACCGAAAACCACTCGCGGTGGTGCGGCGCCAGGCTCAATATGCGCTTGTGAATGGCCTTCTCAAGCGACGCCAGTGGGAAGCTGAACAATTTCATGACACTCTTCCTTGGGCCTTAAGCCGGCTTCTTAGCGGCGCGCATGGCGTCGGTGAAACGGTCGAAAAGATAGGCAATATCGTGCGGCCCGGGGGACGCCTCGGGATGCCCTTGGAAGCAGAACGCGGGTTTGTCTTTGTGCGCCAGACCTTGCAGCGTGCCGTCAAACAGGCTGACATGGGTGGCGCGCAGGTTGGACGGCAGCGAATCCATCTCCACCGCAAAACCGTGGTTCTGGCTGGTGATGCTCACGCGGCCAGAGTCGAGGTCTTTCACAGGGTGGTTGGCACCGTGGTGGCTGTTGTCCATCTTGAAAGTCTTGGCACCTGCGGCCAGGGCCATGATCTGGTGGCCGAGGCAAATGCCGAACGTGGGCACACCGCTGTCCACGATGGTCCGCGTGGCTTCGATGGCGTAGTCGCACGGCTGCGGGTCGCCAGGGCCGTTGGAGAGGAACACGCCATCGGGATTCATGGCCAGCACGTCAGCCGCGGGCGTTTGTGCAGGCACCACGGTGACCTTGCACCCACGCTGCGCGAGCATGCGCAGGATGTTTTTCTTCACGCCATAGTCGTAAGCCACCACGTGGAACTGCGGGGACTCCAGCTTGCCGTAACCTTTGCCCAGCTCCCACTCGGTTTGGGTCCATTCGTAGCTGGCTTGGGTCGACACGACCTTGGCCAGATCCAGCCCCGCCATGTTGGGCGCAGCCTTGGCTGCAGCCAGGGTCTCGTCGATCAGCGCCTGCGTCACGCTTTGGCCCGGCGCGAGCCCCATGATGGCGCCATTCTGCGCACCCTTTTCGCGCAGCAGACGCGTGAGCTTGCGCGTATCGATGTTAGCGATGGCCACCGTGCGCTCGCGCACAAGGTATTGAGACAAGGTTTCGGTGGAGCGGAAGTTGCTGGCCAGCAGCGGCAGATCCTTGATGATCAAACCTGCGGCGTGGACCTTGTCGGCTTCGATGTCCTCGGAGTTGACGCCGTAGTTGCCGATGTGCGGATACGTCAGGGTGACGATCTGCTGGCAGTAGCTCGGGTCGGTGAGGATTTCCTGGTAGCCAACGATGGAGGTGTTGAACACCACTTCGCCGACGGTGGTGCCCACGTCTGCAGACGCAGCACCGATCGAATTGCCGATAAAGACCGTGCCGTCTGCGAGCGCCAGGATGGCGGGCGGGAAGGTTCCCTGTAGAGACAAAAGCACTGGGTTCTCCGGATGGTTACGGTCGCCCGGCGCCTGCAGGCCGCTTGCAAAGGATGTTTGCAATCGAGTGCCAGCGGCTGCTCTCAGATGGGTTGTTGCTTTGGGTGCGGTCGGGCGACGCTGTTGCGAGAAAAGCTCCCGATTATACCCCTGGCCTATGACACGGATGGAAATGCAGGCCTTGCATAACCTTGTCCAGCGGGCACATATTCCACCCGGAAAAGCGTTGCGCATGCCCCTTCGCCACTGTCGGCAATAGGCCAGCCCACCCTTCTTCAGGCCGTGCCAGATCGGGATGGCTACTGCGCAGCACCACTGGCGTGCAGGCAAATCGCTGCCGCCGCCGCCACGTTGAGCGACTCCTCCCCACCCGGCTGAGCAATGCGGATGCGCAAGGCTGCGCGGCCTTCCAGGCTCTGCGACACACCCTGCCCTTCGTGGCCCATGACCCAGGCGCATGGCCAGGGCAACGCAGCTCGGTGCAGAAAATCGCCCGCGTGGGAACTGGTCACCAGCAAAGGCACTTGCAGCGCTTGCAAATCCACCTCGCCCACGCCCTCGACAAGGCTCAGCGCAAAGTGCGCACCCATGCCAGCACGCAGCACT
>JBCNOJ010000503.1:0-3214 GCA_039593925.1 Acidovorax sp. | reverse complement strand
GTGAACTGGTGGAGCAGGGCCGCATCGTGCGCGTGGCCGGTGTGGGCAGCTTTGTGGCCGAAGACAAGCCCCAGTCCACGCTGCTGCAGATCGCCAACCTGGCCAGCGAGATCCGCCAGCGCGGGCACGACTACCGCTGCGATGTGCTGACGGTGGAACGCACCTCTGCCACGCTGGAAGTGGCGGCCGCGCTGGACCTGCGCACGGGCGAGTCAGTGTTCCATTCGCTGTGCATCCACCGCGAAGACGGGCTGCCCGTGCAACTGGAAGACCGCCACGTGAACCCACGCCAGGTGCCCCAGTTCGCCGCGCAGGACTTCACGCAACTGCAACCCTCCGAATACCTGGTGCGCAACGTGCCCTTCGACCAGATCGAGCATGTGGTCGATGCCGTCATGCCCACCGCCGAGCAGGCCGCGCTGCTGGAGATGTCTCCGCAGGAGCCTTGCCTGCTGCTTACCCGCCGCACCTGGTCGCGCGGCGTGCCGATCACCGTGGTGCGCTGCCTGCACCCCGCCACCCGTTACCGCCTGGGCAGCCGCTTCCGCGCCGACGGCAACCCCGTCGCCGGTTGAAATTTTTCGCCAAAAGCACAGAATTTTTCGCTTGTACCTACTTGTATATACAGGATCAACGCCATGACACAGAACGCATCTCCCATCACCCTGCACCCCGGCCGCGTCACGCTGGCTGAGCTGCGCCGCATCCACGCTGGCCCCGTGCAACTGGTGCTCGATGCGTCGGCGCGCGCGGGTTTGCAGAAATCCCTGGCCACGGTGCAGCGCATCGTGGAAGAAGACCAGGTGGTCTATGGCATCAACACCGGCTTTGGCAAACTGGCCAGCACCAAGATTGCCCACGACCGCTTGGCCGAACTGCAGCGCAACTTGGTGCTGTCGCATAGCGTGGGCACGGGCGACCCGCTGCCTGATGACGTGGTGCGCCTCATCCTCGCGACCAAGGCCGTGAGCCTGGCGCGCGGCCACTCGGGCGTGCGGCCCGAGCTGGTGGATGCCTTGCTGGCGCTGGCCAACGCCAACGTGCTGCCGGTGATCCCGGCCAAGGGCTCGGTGGGTGCGTCGGGCGACCTGGCGCCGCTGGCGCACATGGCCTGCGTGCTGATCGGCGAAGGGCAGGCCAAGGTGGACGGCAAGGTGGTGCCGGGTGCCGAGGCCATGCGTTCCATCGGCCTGCAACCGTTTGTGCTGGGCCCCAAGGAAGGGCTGGCGCTGCTCAACGGCACACAGGTGTCCACCGCGCTGGCTCTGGCCGGGTTGTTCGGCGCCGAGAGCGTGTTTGCTGCCGCACTGGTTGCCGGCTGCCTGTCCCTTGAAGCCATCAAGGGTTCGGTCAAGCCGTTTGACGCGCGCATCCATGAGGCACGCGGCCAGGCCGGGCAGATCGCAGTGGCCGCCGCCGTGCGCGCGCTGCTGGACGGCAGCGCCATCGACCCCTCGCACCCCAACTGTGGCCGCGTGCAAGACCCTTATTCGATCCGCTGCGTGCCGCAGGTGATGGGTGCGTGCCTGGACAACCTGCACCACGCGGCGCGCGTGTTGACCATCGAGGCCAATGCCGCGTCGGACAACCCTCTGGTGTTCGACAACGGCGATGTGATTTCCGGCGGCAACTTCCACGCCGAGCCCGTGGCCTTTGTGGCCGACATCATCGCGCTGGCCGTGGCCGAGATCGGTGCTATTTCTGAACGCCGCCTGTCGCTGCTGCTGGACCCGGGCTTGTCAGGCCTGCCTGCGTTCCTGATCCGCGACAGCGGCGTCAACTCTGGCTTCATGATCGCCCAGGTCACCGCCGCCGCATTGGCGGCCGAGAACCAGTGCCTCGCCAACCCCAGCAGCGTGACCAGCCTGCCCACATCGGCCAACCAGGAAGACCATGTCTCCATGGCCACCTACGGCGCGCGCCGCCTGGGCGACATGGTGCGCAATGCGGCCGTGATGGTCGGCATCGAAGCCATGGCGGCCGCGCAGGGCATGGAGTTCGACCGCTCGCTCAAGAGTTCACCCCTCATCGAAGCGCAATTCGCCGCCATCCGCGAGCGCGTGGCCTACCTGGAGCAGGACCGCTACCTCGCCCCCGACATCGAAGCCATGCGCGCCTGGGCCCAGCAGTCCACCTGGCCCGCAGCGCTCACGCAATGCCTGCCCAGCTTCGCCTGATTTTTTCCACGCACACCTACTGATTCACAGGAGCCCTCCATGAACGCCAACGACGCCATCATCGCCGCCGCCTCTAATACCGACCCCCGCCACGACGCCAGCCGCGTGATCCGTGCGCCGCGCGGCAGCCAGCTCACCTGCAAGAGCTGGCTCACCGAAGCGGCCTACCGCATGATCCAGAACAACCTCGACCCCGAGGTGGCCGAGCGCCCGCAGGACCTGGTGGTGTACGGCGGCATCGGCCGTGCTGCGCGCAATTGGGAATGTTTTGACCAGATCCTCGCCTCGCTCAAGGACTTGAACGACGACGAAACCCTGCTCATCCAGTCCGGCAAACCCGTGGGCGTGTTCAAGACCCACGTCAACGCGCCTCGCGTGCTGCTGGCCAACTCCAACCTGGTGCCCAAATGGGCCAACTGGGAGCACTTCAGCGAGCTGGACCAGAAGGGCCTGTTCATGTACGGCCAGATGACCGCCGGCAGCTGGATCTACATCGGCACGCAGGGTATCGTCCAGGGCACCTACGAAACCTTTGCCGAGGCAGGCCGCAATCACTTTGGCGGCTCGCTGGAGGGCAAGTGGATCTTGACCGCAGGCCTGGGCGGCATGGGCGGCGCGCAGCCGCTGGCCGCCACCTTTGCGGGCGCGGTGTCGCTCAACATCGAATGCCAGCAAAGCAGCATCGACTTCCGCCTGCGCACACGCTACGTGGACAAGCAGGCGCGCGACATCGACCACGCCTTCGAGCTCATCAAGCAGCACTGCGACGCGAAGGAAGCCGTGTCGATCGCGCTGCTGGGCAACGCGGCCGAGGTCCTTCCCGAGCTGGTGAAGCGCGCGAAGGCCGGTGGCCTGAAGCCCGACCTCGTGACCGACCAGACCTCCGCGCACGACCTCATCAACGGCTATCTGCCCGCCGGCTGGAGCGTGCCGCAGTGGCAGGCAGCCATGAAGGACGCCTCGCAGCACGATGCGCTGAAGAAGGCCGCCGCGAAGTCGTGCGCCGTGCACGTGCAGGCCATGCTCGACTTCCAGGC
>JBCNOJ010000502.1:0-3225 GCA_039593925.1 Acidovorax sp. | reverse complement strand
CACTGCCCTGCGTCACGCTGCGGATGTCCTGCCCCGCAATGGTGATGCGGCCCTGCTGGATGTCGTAAAAGCGAAACAGCAGCCGCGCCAACGTACTCTTGCCAGACCCCGACGGTCCCACCACAGCCACCGTCTTGCCCGCCGGGATCTCGAAGCTCACGCCCTGCAAGATCGCGCGCCCGGCCTTGGGTTCGTAGGCAAAGTGCACGTCCTCGAAGCGCACGGTGGGCTGGTCCAGGCCCGCCAATGGCTGGGCACCGGGCGCATCGGCCACCTCGCGCTCGCGGTCGAGCAGGGTGAACATCTTGTCCAGGTCGGTCAGGTTCTGTTTGATCTCGCGATAGATCACGCCCAGGAAGTTGAGCGGGATGTACAGCTGGATCATGTAGGCATTCACCATCACCAGGTCGCCCAGCGTCATCGTGCCGGACGCCACGCCCTGCGTGGCGCGCCACAGCATGGCCACCAACGCCGTGGCGATGATGAGCTGCTGACCGGTGTTGAGCAGCGACAGCGTGAACTGCGCCTTGATGCGTGAGCGGCGATAGCGGTCCAGGCTCTCGTCGTAGCGCTGTGCCTCAAAGGCCTCGTTGTTGAAGTACTTGACGGTTTCGTAGTTGAGCAGCGAATCCACGGCCTTGGTGTGAGCGGCGGAGTCCAGCTCGTTGGCCTCACGCCGGTATTTGGTGCGCCATTCGGTCACCGTGACGGTGAACACGATGTAGAAGGCCAGCGCGCCAATAGTGATCCAGGCAAACCAGGCGTCGAACTTGACGGCCAGAATGGTCAGCACCAGGGCCACTTCGATCAGCGTGGGCACGATGCTGTAGAGCGAATACGAAATCAGCGACTCGATGCCCTTCACACCGCGCTCGATGTCGCGCGTCATGCCGCCGGTCTGGCGCTCCAGATGAAAACGCAGGCTCAACGCATGCAGGTGCTCGAAGGTGGCCAGCGCGATGCTGCGCGTGGCGCCTTGCGTGGCGCGCGAGAACACCAGCTCACGCAGCTCGGTAAACAGCGAGGTGGACAGGCGCAGCAACCCGTAGGCCAGCAGCAGGCCCACCGGCACCACGAGCACTGCGGTGGGGTCGCCCGGCTTGATGCTCATGGCATCCACCAGGTTCTTGAGCAACAGCGGCACGCCCACATTGGCCAGCTTGGCGCCCACCATGAAGGCCAGGGCCGCCAGCACACGCCACTTGTACTGCCACAGGTAGGGGAACAAGCGGCCCAGCGTGGACCAGTCTGATTGGGCTGGCGCGGGAGCGGCAGAGGCTGCGCCAGGGGTGTGGGGAGACGTGAGGGCTTCGCCAGAGCGGCGCATGAGAGACAATCCGGTTCGTTTTTCTTGGAGTGTGGGCAACCACGCTCTTCACCAGGATTGTGCCCATGTCTGCGATTTTCAGCCCGCCCCCCGCCGCATTACCCACCGACAAGGAGCTGGTGCTCAAGGTCATCCCCATGCCGGCAGACACCAACGGCAATGGCGACATCTTCGGTGGCTGGGTGATGGCGCAGGTCGACCTGGCAGGCTCCGTGCTCCCCGCCCGCTACATCCAGGGCCGCATGGCCACGGTGGCGGTCAATGAATTCATCTTCAAGCAGCCCGTGCGCGTGGGCGACATCCTGTCGTTCTTCTCGGCCATCACACGCGTGGGCAACACCTCGGTCACCGTAGAGGTGGAGGTGTATGCGGAGCGTTTTTCGGCGCAGGGGCAGTACGTCAAAGTGACCGAGGCGCGCCTGACCTATGTGGCCATAGACGAACAAGGCCGGCCACGGCCGGTGCCGCGCCGCACCGCGGCCTGAGAACGCCTGCACGCTCGCACAGGTCTCTCAGGGGTTCGCCGACAGGCCATGAGGCCGTTACTGCCCCGGCGCACTCGGACGCGGCACCGCGCCGCCGCCCATCAAACCCACCAAGCCCAGCAAAGTGCCGCTGGCTACCTGCTCACGCACACCAGGCCTGAGCTGCGCCAGCAGGTTTTGCAAGCTGGCGTACTTCATGTCGTCGCTGGCGGCAGACCGCTGGCTGGAATCCGTCCCCACCAGAAAACGCCCAGGCATGGCTTCGATGAGCTGCAGCCATTCGGGCCAGACGCGCTCGCCATCGCGCAGGATGGTGTAGTCCGGCGAACGCGGGTGGCTGGGCCACGTGCGGGCACTCAGTTCGTAATACAGGTTGGGATGGCGCTCCAGCATGCGCCGCGCCAGGAAGAGGGGTGTGTAACCTCCGTGCGCCCAAATCACGGGCACGTCGGCATAGCGCTGCAACAGTTGCTCCAGGTCGGCCATGCGCGTGGATTCCACATGCACCATCACCGGCACCTTGTGCTTGCGCGCAAGGTCCATGATGCCGGTCATCGTCGGGCCGAGCACGCCGAAATCGGTTTCCGGGAAGCCAACCGACGGGAAGTGCACCGCCGATATCTCGCCGATGCCTTTGAAGAGCCCCGTGGCCAACAGGCCATCGAGCTGCGCCAGCAGCGCGGCGCTGTCGCCCTCCCACTGCGGCCGGTACGCTGTGCGCTCCGGCGAAATGGATGCAAATGGAATCAGCACACCCGGGTGGTTGCGTGCGGCCTCGGCCACGGACTCATTGGAGCTGCGACCGCCCCAGAAGACCACCGCATGGCTGGCGCCCCAGCGCTGCATCAGCGCCATGTGCATGGCCGGGTCGTTGAGGTGCACATGTGCATCCACAAACGGAATCCGCTGCGATGGCGCGATGCTGGCTGGTGGCTCGGCAGCCGACTGTGCGGGCGCCGAACGGGGTGTGCGGAGTTTCTCCGTTGCATCGCGCGGCTGCGCTGGTGCACAGGCTGGCACCAGCGCAGCGCATAGGCCCGTCACCGCCAGAGCGCGGAGGACACAAGAGAGAACAGGCCGATAAAACGATGACTGTGGGTGGCGGCGCAACATGGTGATGGCAGGGCAATGCACAAAACCCCGCAGCCTACCAAGAACATCGCCCTGGCACACCACCCCAAAGGCATGAGGATTCAAACCCAATTACCTAAGGACTGCCTTCCGCAAAAACAGACGCGGCCAACATGCCCGGCCGACCGTGCAGACCAACCGGGCCGCCAATACAGACGTCTTGCGCCTATGCCAGCCTTGGCTGTCCCTCAGGCAGCCATCGCGGCCGGTTCGGAGCGCGCCGCGGTGGGGGCTGCTGATCGGGTTGCCCCGGAAGACTGCGAGGACGCCCGCATCTCCAGC
>JBCNOJ010000501.1:0-3227 GCA_039593925.1 Acidovorax sp. | reverse complement strand
AGCAACTGCCGCTGAATGTGGGGGGCGATGGGCAGAGCCGTCAGCGCGTTTCCCGCACGGTCAGCCAGGTGCTGGCCGCGCCGCTGAGCACGATCGCGGCGATCCCGGCCATCGACCAGCCATCGGGCACATGGCGGTACACCAGCCAGCCCGCCAGCATCGCAAACCCGATCTGCGAATACAGGAACGGCGCAATCGTCACCGGCGTGGTGCGCGCATAGGCATGGAGGAGCAGCATGTGGCCCACCGCGCTCGACAGGCCCATGGTGAACATGCCTGCCCACAGCCACGGGTCGCTCACCGGCTGCCAGAAGAACGGCACGCCCAGCGACACCAGCGCGGTGGCGATCCAGCTGGTGTAGAGCTGCGTGGTGGCGGGGCTCTCCTGGCCGGCCATCTTGCTGCTCAACACCTGGTAGCCCGTGCCCGAGGCCAGCATGCACAGCGGCCACAGCAGCGCCCAGGTGAAGGCATCACCGCCGGGCCGGATGATGGCCAGCGTGCCCGCCAAGCCCGTCACCACCAGCAGCCAGCGCAAGGCGCTCACGGGCTGGCGCAGCCACAATGCGGCCACCACCGTCACACACAGCGGCACCGTGGCGACGATGGCTGTGAATTCCGCCAGCGGCATGGCTGTGAGGCTGATGAAGCCGAACAGGCTGGTCATGGCGAACAGCGCCCCGCGCAGGGCCTGGAAGCGGGGCTGTGTGGTGCGCAGGGCAGGGCGCCCCGCCCGTTGCAGCACGAAAGCCGTGGTCAGCAGCGACTGGAACACGTAGCGCATCCACAGCGCCATGACGATGGGCACGCCCAGGCTGACCAGCTTGCTCGCGGTGTCCAGCAGCGCAAAGAACGCGCAGGCCACCACGGCCAGCGCGATGCCCGCCAGCGCCGCACGCCGGCGGGCTGCAGGGCTGGTCGGCGACGCAGGGCCTGGGAGGCTCACGGCGTGCCGCGCGCACGCTCCAGCAGCATCGCGTCGCCATAGCTGAAGAAGCGGTACTGCTGCGCAATGGCGTGCCGGTACAGGCCCATGATGTGGTCGTAGCCCGCAAACGCGCTCACCAGCATCATCAGCGTGCTCTTGGGCAAATGGAAGTTGGTGATGAGCACATCCACCACCTGGAACGCAAAGCCCGGCGTGATGAAGATGTTGGTGTCGCCCGAGGCCTGACCGGTCTTGGCCCACGACTCCAGCGTGCGCACGGTGGTGGTGCCCACGGCCACCACGCGGCCGCCGCGCTGGCGGCAGCGCTCCAGCGCCGCCAGCGTGGCCAGCGGAATCTCGTACCACTCGCTGTGCATCTGGTGTTCGGCCAGATTCTCGGTCTTGCAGGGCTGGAAGGTGCCCGCGCCCACGTGCAGCGTGACGCTGGCGCGTTCGATGCCGCGCGCCGCCAGGTCGGCCAGCACGCCTTCGTCAAAGTGCAGCGCGGCCGTGGGCGCGGCCACGGCGCCGGGGTTGCGGGCGAACACGGTCTGGTAGCGCTGGCTGTCTTCCGCCTCGTCGGGGTCGTGGTCGGTGTTTTGCTGGCGCTCGATGTAGGGCGGCAGCGGCAGGTGGCCGTGGCGGTCCATCAGTTCCCAGGGCGACTCGCCTGCGGGGCCGTGCAGCGCAAAGCGGAACAGCGGGCCGTCTTCGGTGGGCCAGCGGCCCAGCAGCTGCGCGTCAAAGCCGCCCGCTTGGCGGCCGCCGGCCATGTGCACCACGCTGCCGGGCAGGGGCTTCTTGCTGACCTTCATGTGGGCCACGACTTCATTGCCCGGGCCACCGGCTTCTGCGGGCAGCACGCGCTCGATCAGCAGCTCCAGCTTGCCGCCACTGGCCTTCTCGCCAAAGATGCGCGCCTTGACCACGCGCGTGTCGTTGAAGACCAGCAAATCGCCCTCTCGCAGCAGGCCGGGCAGCTCGCGAAAGATGCGGTCCACGGGCTCTCGTGTGGCGTCACCGGTCAGATGCCGGTCTGCACTTGCCCCCGAATCGCAGCGCTGCGTTGCATTACTTGCCAATACGCTGGGTATTGGCTGCGCAATACGCCTTGCGCTGCGCTCCGAGGGCTGCGCGCAGCCATCGCCACCTGACCGGTGACGCCACACGATGGCGCGGCCGTCGAGCAGGCGCGAGGCGCTGCGTTCGGACGCGGGGTGCTGGGCAATAAGTTCTGGGGGCAGCGAGAAGTCGAAGTCGCTGAGGGTGAACACGCGGGGTGTGGAAGGACCGCCGGAGGCGAGGGGCGCATTGGTTGCGCCGCTGGAGAGATCAGTCATCGTGCTTGAGGGCCGAACAGGCCCGTGCCAAGGAAAATTGCGAAAGGGGCGTGATTCTCCCACGCCCGACTGCGGGAAGCGCCGCGCCTGCGGGTTACCAGGCCTTTTCGGTGAAGCCCGACCACAGCTCGTTGAGGTCGGGAAAGCGCCATTTGTCCGGGTCTTCGCGCGCCACGATCTTTTCGGCACATCCGGGCGCGGCCAGATCGACGACTTCGGGCGGGATACGCAGGTCCGACTTGGTGGAGAAGAACACCTTGACCTTGGGCGTGGTCAGCGCGGTGGCGGCTTGCTCCATCACCACGCCGATGCGCCCGGAAGTCAGCCGCACCAGCGAGCCCACGGGGTAGATGCCAATGCTCTTCACGAAGGCCTGAAACAGCCGTGCATCGAAGTGGTCGTTGGTCCATTCGGCCATGCGGCGCAAGGATTCGGACGGGTCCCAACCGCGCTTGTACGGGCGGTCGGAGGTGACGGCGTCGTACACATCGCAGATCGCCGTCATGCGCGCGATGATGCTGATGTTGTCGCCCTGCAGCTTGTCGGGGTAGCCCGACCCGTCCACCTTCTCATGGTGGTGCAGGCAGGCGTCCAGCACGGCGTCGGGCACGTTGCCGCCCTCCTTGAGCATGTGGTAGCCCTCCACCGGGTGGCTGCGTACCACGGTGAACTCCTTGTCGGTGAGCTTGCCGGGCTTGTTGAGCACCGACAGCGGGATGGCGGCCTTGCCCAGGTCGTGCAGCAGCCCGGCCATGCCCGCCAGCCGGGTCTGGTCGTCGTTGAGCTTGAGCTGCTTGGCCAGCGCCACCATGAGCGCGCACACCGCCACCGAGTGCATGTAGGTGTAGTCGTCCGCCGTCTTCAGGCGCGCCAGGCTGATGAGTGCGCCCGGGTTGCGGGTCACAGAATCGGATATCTCCTCCACCAGACTCTGCGCGCTGGCCGAGTCCACGGCGCGG
>JBCNOJ010000500.1:0-3240 GCA_039593925.1 Acidovorax sp. | reverse complement strand
CACCTCGCGGGCGATGCGGGTGCGTTCGTCTTCGCGCACCTGCTCTGAGTAGGCGGACAGCTCGCGCAGCTGCGCCAGCGCCTGCGACAGCTCTTGGGTGCGCGCGGCCACGCGGCGCTCCAATTCGTCATTGGCGCGGGCCAGATCGTCGTGCGCGCGCTGCAGTTCGTCGGCGGCGCGCTTGCGGCTGATGATGTCCACAAATGCGATCACGGCGCCGTGCACCTGCTCGCCCTCCAGGATGGGGTGGCTGGAATATTCCACGGCAAACGCCGAGCCGTCCTGGCGCCAGAACACCTCGGTGTCCACCCGGCAGGGCAGGCCCTGGCGGAAGGCGTTGAAGATGGGGCAGTCGCTGTCGGCGTAAGGGCGGCCGTCTGGGTGGCTGTGGTGGGTGAGCGCGTGCATGTTGCGACCCATCACCTCCTCGGCGGCAAAGCCCAGCATCTGTGCGCCCGCCCGGTTGATGAACACGCAGTTGCCGGCCAGGTCGATGCCGAACACGCCTTCCCCCGTGGACTCCAGCAGCAGCCCGAGGCGGTTCTGCCAGAGGGCGCTGGCACCGGCAGGCAGGTTCAGGACATGGGTGGGCATGGCAGCACCCAAGCAATGGACGTGCCCAGCTGGTGGGACGCCCCCTGAAAGGCGCGCCAGGGGCTGTGCGTCCACCCGCCAACATCGCACAATAAGCGGATGCAAACCGTTACCCCGTCCTCCGTGGCCTCTGTGGCCCCGCCCCCGCCGTCGGTGTGGCGCCCGCCCAGCCTGTCCGTGCGCTGGTGGCCCGTGTTCATGCGCAACCTGCTGGTCTGGCGCAAGCTGGCCATCCCCAGCCTGGTGGGCAACATTGCCGAGCCGTTGATGTGGCTGGTGGCCTTTGGCTACGGCATGGGTGCGCTGGTGGGCCAGGTGAATGTGGGCGGCGCAGCGGGCGACACCAAGGTGCCCTACATCCTGTTCCTGGCCAGCGGCTCCATCTGCATGAGCGCCATGAACGCGGCCAGCTTTGAGGCGCTGTACTCGGCCTTCTCGCGCATGCATGTGCAAAAGACTTGGGACGGCATCATGAACGCGCCGGTGAGCCTGGACGACGTGGTGCTGGCCGAGATGCTGTGGGCGGCGTTCAAGGCGCTGTTCACCGTCACCGCCATCCTGGGTGTGATGCTGGCCCTGGGGATCAGCCACAGCCCCAAGCTGCTGGTGGCCTGGCCGGTGCTGCTGTTCGTGGGCATCATGTTCTCCAGCATTGCGCTCATCTTCAATGCGCTGGCCAAGGGGTATGACTTTTTCACCTACTACTTCACGCTGGTGCTCACGCCCATGATGTTTCTCTCGGGCGTGTTCTTCCCGCGCGAGCAGCTGCCGCCCATCGTGCGCGCCATCTCCGACTGGCTGCCGCTGACCAACGCGGTCGAGCTGGTGCGCCCGCTGTTCATGGACCAGTGGCCCGCCCACCCCCTGCGCCATGGCCTGGTGCTGGTGGTGACCACCGTGGTGGCCTTCTGGGTGGCCCTGGCCCTGACCCGCAAGCGCTTCAAGGCCTGAAGACTTTCGCTGTCGCTATTCGCCCATGGCAGTGCTGCACTTGCTGGACCCGGACCGCATGGCGATGATCGCCAAGGGCGTTTCGGCCATCGTGGCATCGTGCAGCGCAGACATGCGGCCAAGCATCATGCGAGCCATCGGCACCCACGTCAGCAGCGATGGCCAGCAGCTGACCGTGTACCTGCGCCGCAGCCAATCCGCCTGCGTACTGAAAGACATAGCGGACACCGGGCAGCTGGCCGTAGTGTTTAGCGAACCCGCGACGCACCGCACCTTGCAACTCAAGGGCCACGCCCTCAACGTGCGCCCCGCCACGCTGAACGATGCACCTTTGCTTGCAGCGTACCGGGCATCCATGGAGATCGAAGTGGGCCGTGTCGGATTCGGCCCCGTGTATGTGGCGGCCATGCTGGCTGGTCCTCTTGAAGATATCGTGGCCGTCGCTTTCCAGCCCACGCAGGCATTTGACCAGACACCAGGCCCCAAAGCTGGCGAAGCGCTGCCACCGATCGGCGGGACTAGTACTGGAGACGCCCGCGCATGACAGAGCCGCTGTCGCTGCAGTCCATCCGCGCCTGCCTGGAAGGCGCCATCCCTGCGACCATGGCCACCTGTGGCCCGGACGGCGTTCCCAACGTGGCTTACATCTCCCAGGTGATGTACGTGGATGCGCAGCATGTCGCGCTGTCGTTTCAGTTCTTCAACAAGACGCGCCAGAACATCCTGTGCAATCCATGGGCCTCGGTGCTGGTGCTGGACCCGCGCACCGCAGCCTACTACCGGCTGCAATTGAGATACCGGCATACAGAAGACAGTGGCCCGACGTTCGAGAGCATGCGCGCCCAGCTGGCGGGCATTGCGTCGCACGAGGGCATGGCAGGTGTCTTCGAACTGCGCGGTGCAGACATTTACGCCGTGGAGGGCATTGAGCCCGTACCCGGCGACAGCCTTCCTTTGCCCCCGCCCCGCGCGGACCTGCTGCATCGGTTGCGCAGCTTCAGTGAACATATGGCGCTGTGCACCAGCCTGGATGCCCTGCTGCATGAAACTCTGGAAGGCCTGCAGCAACAACTGGGCATGGAACACACCATGGTGCTCATGCTGGACGACTGCACCCAGCACTTGTACACCGTGGCAAGCCGGGGCTATATGACCTCCGGCGTGGGCTCTGAGGTCCGCATGGGACAAGGAGTCATTGGCGTGTGCGCACAAGAGCGAACACCGGTGCGCATCAGCCACTTCACCCACGCCGCCCGATACAGCCATGCCATCCGAGCCAGCCTGGACGCGCACGAACGCGCCGATGCCAGCGGCAGCCCCGCCGCGGCCGCGTGGGCGGCGCGGGGCATGGACATTCCCTACCCTGGCCTTCCCGAGCCCCACAGCCAGGTGGCCGTGCCGCTGATAGCGGGCGGACGCATGCTCGGCGTGCTTTTCGCCGAGAGTCCGTGCGACCTGCGGTTCGACTTCGAGGACGAGGACCTGCTGGTAGCGCTTGCAGGGCAACTCGCAGCTGCCGTGCTACTGCTCCAGTCTGCCTCTGAACAACCTGGGCCCGCGCCAGCCGAACCAGCGCCAAAGCAGCTGGCTGGAACGCCCCTGCGCGTGCGCCATTTCGAGGCGAACGACAGCGTGTTCATCAATGACGACTACCTGATCAAGGGAGTGGCAGGAGCGATCTTCTGGAAGCTGCTG
>JBCNOJ010000050.1:0-16958 GCA_039593925.1 Acidovorax sp. | reverse complement strand
ACCGCTTCCAGCGACACCCCGGTGAATGCCCGTGTTGAAACGATCGCGCCCGCACCGGCCGAGGAGCCCGCAAAGTCTGTTGCTCCCGTCGCCGAAGCACCCGCACCGGTAGCTCAGGCCCCGGCAGCAACCAAGCCGGAACCGGTCCAGGCCGCCACGCCAGCGGCCAGCCAGCCGGCATCCACGCCGGCCCCGGCGGCTGCGTCTGCCGCATCGGCTGCGCCCGCCCAGATGGCCTCGACCACTGTCCCCAGTGGCCTGAACATCGTCAACAGCAAGGATTTGCTGCGACTGACCTTCCGCGAGGATTCCTGGGTGGAAATCCGTCGTGCCGACAAGAGCACCGTGATTTCGCGCCTGCTCAAGGCCGGCACCACCGAGACCTTTGATGTCTCGGACGCCACGACCCTGATCATCGGCAACGCCGCCGGTGTCGACGCCAGCCTGCGCGGCCAGCCGCTGGACCTGAAAACCCCGGGCGGCAGCAATGTTGCACGCCTGAACCTGAACTGAGTCGACTACCCATCATGTCTTCCTTCCCGATCGCCTCCGGGCCGCTGGCCCGCCGCAACAGCCGCCGCGTGGTCATCAGCCATGGCGCGCGCGAGATCATCGTGGGTGGTGGAGCCCCGGTCATGGTGCAATCCATGACCAACACCGACACCGCGGATGCCATCGGGACGGCCATCCAGATCAAGGAACTGGCCCGGGCCGGCTCCGAGATCGTACGCCTGACCGTCAATACGCCCGAGGCCGCCGCAGCCGTGCCGGCCATTCGCGAGCAGCTCGACCGCATGGGCGTGGATGTGCCGCTGGTGGGCGATTTCCACTACAACGGCCACACCTTGCTGACCGACTATCCGGAGTGCGCCCAGGCGCTCTCCAAATACCGTATCAATCCCGGCAACGTGGGCAAGGGCGCCAAGCGCGATACCCAGTTCGCCCAGATGATCGAAGTGGCCTGCAAGTACGACAAGCCGGTGCGCATCGGTGTGAACTGGGGCAGCCTGGATCAGGCGCTGCTGGCGCGCATCATGGTCGAAAATGCCGGTCGTGCCGAGCCGTGGTCGGCCCAGGCGGTGATGTATGAAGCCTTGGTCACTTCGGCCATCGAGAACGCCCAGCGCGCCGAGGAGCTGGGCATGTCGGGTGACAAGATCATCCTGTCCTGCAAAGTTTCCGGCGTGCAGGACCTCATTGCGGTCTATCGTGAACTGGCGCGTCGCTGCGACTACCCCCTGCACCTGGGTGCGCACACTGCTCACTCTCGGTGGCGTCTTCGTTCTGCTGACGTTCGCCGTGGGCGACTACGTGGCACCACTCACTGACCGTGCAGCACAGCTCGTCAAGGTGCGCTATTTGGGCAAACTCACTACCGGTGCCACAGGCGCTTGGTTGAAAGAGCGACAGGACGACAAATCCTTCGCCGTCAATGTCCGGGCCTTGACGCCCGACGGTGGCATGCTGGATGTGCGGATCTTTGAATTCGATGCCCAAGGCCGCCTGGCATCCCAGACCCGCGCGGCTTCTGGCGAGTTTGGCGTGGATGGCACATGGGAACTGGAAGGCGTGCAGCGAAGCCGCTTCGAGCATCGCAGCACCGACGAGGCTCGGGTTGAACACCTTGACGCGCCCGCGCTGAAATGGCCCACGCGCATCAGCGCCGACATGGTGGCCGCATCGCTGCTCAAGCCCGACCGCATGGCCACCATCGATCTCTTCCAGTACATCCGTCACCTGGACGCGAACGGACAGTCCGCGCAGCGCTACGAAATCGAGTTCTGGCGCAAGGTTTTCTACCCCCTCTCCTGTTTGGTGATGGTGGTGCTCGCCCTGCCCTTTGCGTACCTGCATTTCCGCTCGGGCGGCATCGCGGGCTACGTGTTCGGCGGCGTGATGGCGGGCATCAGCTTCTTCTTGCTGAACAACGTGTTCGGCTACGCAGGCAACCTCCAGAACTGGTCACCCATGCTGACAGCCGCAGCGCCGGGGTTGATCTATTCGGTACTCTCGCTCGCGGCTTTTGGCTGGCTGGTGTTGCGGCGTTGATGGCCTCTCACAGTGAGCATGCAACACCCGAGCACCAGTACGCCATGAGCAACGCCATCGTTCTTTTTTCCCACGGCTCGCGCGACCCGCTGTGGCGTGGGCCTGTCGAAGCCGTCGCATCGCGCATCGCAGCGCAGCAACCCCAACGACCCGTGATGTGTGCCTATCTGGAGCTGTGCGCGCCCACCCTTCCAGAGGCCGCCGAACAGCTCATTGGTCAGGGCGCCACCCAGGTCACGGTGGTCCCGATGTTTCTTGGTACCGGCAAACACGCCAGAGAAGACCTGCCGGTGCTCGTGCAGGAACTTCGCGCCGCTCATCCCCAAGTGCAATTCCACGTCCAAACCGCGATTGGGGAAGACCCGCGCATGACTGCCTTGATGGCCGATATCGCCTGCGAGGTGCAGAGAAACTGAAAATTTTGCGCCTTGCCCCCGATACCGCTTAGACGATTGCAGCATAATGATGCAAATCTTTAGGCGATATCAGATATGAACCTGCACCAATTCCGCTTCGTTCAAGAGGCGGCGCGCCGCAATCTCAACCTGACCGAAGCCGCCAAAGCCTTGCACACCTCGCAGCCGGGCGTGTCCAAAGCCATCATTGAACTCGAAGAAGAGCTGGGCGTGGACATCTTCGCGCGCCATGGCAAGCGCCTCAAGCGCATTACCGAACCCGGCCAGCATGTGCTCAAAAGCATCGAAGTCATCATGCGCGAGGTGGGCAATCTGAAGCGCATTGGCGAACAGTTCAGCGCACAAGACAGCGGCACGCTCAGCATTGCCACCACCCACACCCAGGCGCGCTACGTGCTGCCCGTGCCCGTGGCTCGGCTGCGCGAAGCCTACCCCAAGGTCAACGTCAGCCTGCACCAGGCCACGCCCCACGAGGTGGCCCGAATGATCATCGACGAGGTGGCGGAGATCGGCATGGCCACGGAGTCGCTGGCCGACTATCCGGATCTGGTCACCCTGCCCTGCTACGAATGGCAGCACGTGCTGGTGGTGCCCAACGACCACCCGCTGGCGCAAAAGGAGCGCATTGGCCTGGACGATCTGGCCCACGAAGCGCTCATCACCTACCACCCGTCCTTTACGGGCCGCGGCAAGATTGACCATGCCTTCGCGCAGCGCAAACTGCAGCCGCGCATCGTGCTCGAGGCCATCGACTCGGACGTGATCAAGACGTATGTGCGCCTGGGCCTGGGCGTTGGCATTGTGGCCGAGATGGCCATGCGCGACGACCCGGTTGGTGACCTGGCCGTGCGCCCCGTGGGCCACCTGTTTGGGCAGAGCGTGGCCCGTGTGGCCTTCAAGCGTGGCGCCTACCTGCGCAACTTTGTCTACAAGTTTGCAGAGCTGCTGAGCGACCGCCTGAGCCGCGAGCTGATTGCCCGTGCGATGACGGGGCATGTCAACGACTACGAGCTTTGAAACACCCCCTGAGCCGCTTCGCGTCTTCCCCCTCCAGGGGGACGCCGCCAGTGGCCTGGCAAAGCCAGTTCCACGGCGTCTGCTGGCTTGGCCTGCTCCGCGGCCTTCAGGTCGATAAACGCTGCGCCGATTTCCAATGATTGACACTACGCAATGAGCACTCCTTCATTCCCCAGCAAGCTGCCCAACGTCGGCACCACCATCTTCACCGTGATGTCCGCCCTGGCCACCGAACACAAGGCCGTCAACCTGGGCCAGGGATTCCCGGACTTTGAATGTGCGCCCGAGTTGGTAAACGCTGTCACCGCCGCCATGCAAGCTGGTCACAACCAGTACCCGCCCATGCCCGGCGTGCCCGTGCTGCGCGAAGCCGTGGCCCGCAAGATCGAGGCGCTGCACGGCAAGGCCTACAACCCGAACACTGAAATCACCATCACTGCGGGTGCCACCCAGGCCATCATCACTGCCATCCTGGCCGTGGTGCACCCTGGTGACGAAGTGATCGTGCTGGACCCCTGCTATGACAGCTATGTGCCCAACATCGACCTGGCCGGTGGCAAGGCCGCGCGCGTGCCGCTCACGCCCGGCACTTTCCGGCCCGACTTCGCCAAGATCAGCGCGGCCATCACGCCCCGCACCCGCGCCATCATCATCAACAGCCCGCACAACCCCAGCGCTACCATCTGGACGGCCGAGGAAATGCGCCAGCTCGAAGCCCTGCTCGCCCCCACCGACATCCTGCTCATCAGCGACGAGGTGTATGAGCACATGGTCTTTGATGGCGCAGAGCACCAGAGCGCGGCGCGTTTTCCGGGTTTGGCGGCGCGGGCCTTCATCGTGTCCAGCTTTGGAAAAACCTTTCACGTCACGGGCTGGAAGGTGGGCACGGTGGCCGCGCCTGCAGCCCTCACCGCAGAATTCCGCAAGGTCCACCAGTTCAACGTGTTCACCGTGAACACGCCCGTGCAATACGGTCTGGCGTCCTACCTGGAAAACCCTGCGCCTTACCTGCAGCTGGCCGCCTTCTACCAGGCCAAGCGCGACCTGTTCCGCCAGGGGTTGCAAGGCTCACGCTTCAAGCTGCTGCCCAGCACCGGCAGCTACTTCCAATGCGTCGATATTTCCGAAGTGAGCGATCTGGGCGAAGCCGATTTCTGCCAGTGGCTCACCCGTGAAGTGGGCGTGGCGGCCATTCCCCTCTCGGCGTTCTACGCCGATGGGTTTGACCAGCGCGTGGTGCGCTTTTGCTTTGCCAAAAAAGACGAAACCCTGCGCGCCGCGCTGGAGCGCCTGCGCACGCTCTGATTTCCCCAGTACATATAAAAATTGGCTGCAGCGCTTATGAATCAAGCGCAGGCAGCTATCATTTTTGATAAACTTGATTTCGGCATCACCTGAAACCCAGCCCGTCTTGATGCTTTCTTGATACCGCCTTTGCACCTCTTAAACCCATCTTGATGCGGGCATTCCTAGCATCGGTCCATGTCTCAAGGAGAAGCACATGGACTGGGTTTTTATGGCAATCGGCGGCGCGCTGTGGCTCGCCGCTTATGGCTTAGTCAAAGGCTGCGCACGGCTGCAACAGCAGGCGCAAGGGGGGCGGTCATGACCAGCGGCTGGATGATTCTGGCGGCCGTGCTGGCTGCGGGCCTCTTGGTGTACTTGGTCGCGGTGCTGCTGCGGCCGGAGGACTTTTCATGAGCACCGGTGCCTGGCTGCAATTGGCAGTGTTTTTGGCACTGCTGCTGGCGCTGGCTTGGCCGCTAGCGCGCTGGATTGAAGCCGTCATGGCAGGCCGCTTTGCCTTGGGGCGTCGGCTGGAAGGCCCGCTGTTCCAACTGGCAGGCGTGCGGCCCGATGAAGAAACCGGCTGGCTGCGCTACGCGCTGGGCCTGCTGGTGTTCAACGGCCTGGGCGTGCTGGCGGTGTATGCGCTGCAGCGCTGGCAGGCGGTGCTGCCGCTCAACCCGCAAGGCATGCCTGCCGTAGCCCCCGATTCGGCCTTCAACACGGCCATCAGTTTTGTCACTAACACCAACTGGCAAGGCTACGGCGGCGAGAGCACCATGAGCTACCTCACGCAGATGCTGGCGCTGACGGTGCAGAACTTTCTGTCTGCCGCCACGGGCTTGGTGGTGGTCATCGCGCTGGTGCGTGGCTTTTCAAGGCACTCTGCACAATCCATCGGCAACGTATGGGCCGATCTGACCCGGGCCACGCTGTGGGTGCTGCTGCCCCTGTCGCTGGTGCTGGCCGTGGTGTTTGCAGGCCAGGGCGTGATCCAGAACCTGTCGCCCTATACCGAGGTGCAGACTCTGGAGCCCGTGCACTACGAAGCCCCCAAGCTGGATACTGCCGGGCAGCCAGTGCTGGACGCGCAAGGTGCCCCGGTCACCGAGCCTGCGACACAAACCACCCAAACCCTGGCGATGGGCCCCGTGGCCTCACAGCTCGCCATCAAGATGCTGGGCACCAACGGTGGCGGCTTCTTCAACGCCAACTCGGCCCACCCGTTCGAGAACCCATCGGCCGCGAGCAACCTGTTGCAGATGCTGGCGATCTTCCTCATCCCCGCCGCGCTGTGCCTGGTGTTTGGCCGAATGGTGGGCGATGAGCGCCAAGGCTGGACGATTCTGGCCACGATGAGCCTACTTTTCGTCGTCGCGGTAGTGGCGGCCACCTCCTTCGAGCAGCAGGGCAACCCGCTGCTGGCATCGCTGGGTGTGGACCAGACTGCCAGCGCCCTGCAGGCCGGCGGCAACATGGAAGGCAAGGAAACGCGCTTTGGCATTGCCACCTCGGCCCTGTTCGCAGTGATCACCACAGCCGCGAGCTGCGGCGCGGTGATTGCGATGCACGACAGCTTCACGCCCCTGGGCGGCATGGTGCCCATGGTGCTGATGCAGATGGGCGAGGTAGTGTTTGGCGGTGTCGGCTCGGGCCTGTACGGCATGCTGGTGTTCGCCATCATGGCCGTGTTCATCGCAGGGCTGATGATTGGCCGCACGCCCGAATACCTGGGCAAGAAGATCGAGACGCATGAGATGAAGCTCGTTGCCATCGCCATCCTCGTCACGCCGTTGCTCGTATTGCTCGGTACCGCCGTGGCGGTAATGAGCGAGGCAGGCCGTGCAGGTCTCTCCAACCCCGGCGCGCACGGCTTCAGCCAAGTGCTGTACGCGCTGTCTTCCGCCGCCAACAACAACGGCAGCGCCTTCGCGGGCCTGTCTGCCAACACCCCCTTCTACAACGTGCTGCTCGCCGTGGCCATGTGGCTGGGCCGCTTTGGCGTGATCGTGCCCGTGCTGGCCATGGCCGGGTCCCTCGCCGCCAAAAAGCGCGCCACGGCCACCGATGGCACCTTGCCCACCCACGGCCCGCTGTTTGTGGCGCTGCTGGCGGGTGTGGTGCTGCTGGTGGGCTTGCTGAACTATGTGCCCGCCCTGGCACTGGGCCCGGTGGTTGAGCACTTGGTACTGACCACACGCTAAAGAAATGGCATGGAGATTGTGATGACTCGCAAGACATTGACCCTTTTCGACCCCGCCCTGGTGCGCCCCGCGCTGCTGGAGGCTTTCAAGAAGCTGGACCCGCGCGTGCAATGGCGCAACCCGGTGATGTTTGTGGTGTACGTGGGCAGCGCCTTCACCACCGCGCTGGCCACCAGCATGCCCGAGGGCTTCACGGCAGCAGTCGCCCTGTGGCTGTGGTTCACCGTGCTGTTTGCCAACTTTGCCGAGGCCATGGCCGAAGGCCGCAGCAAGGCCCAGGCAGCCTCGCTGCGCGGCCTCAAAAAGCAGACCTGGGCCAAAAAACTCGACGGCCAATTTGACCGCACTACCCCGCGCACCGAAATGACCTGGCTGCCGCTGGAGGCTGCCAACCTGCGCAAGGGCGACGTGGTACTGGTGGAAGCCGGTGACATCATCCCTGCCGATGGCGAGGTGATCGACGGCGTGGCCTCGGTGGACGAGAGCGCCATCACCGGCGAGTCCGCCCCGGTGATCCGCGAATCCGGCGGCGACTTCTCGGCCGTGACCGGCGGCACCCGCGTGTTGTCCGACTGGATCGTGGTGCGCGTGGCCGTGAACCCTGGCGAGACCTTTGTCGACCGCATGATCGCCATGGTCGAAAACGCCAAGCGCCACAAGACACCCAACGAGATCGCGCTGACCATCCTGCTGGTGGCGCTGACCATCGTGTTCCTGGGCGTGGTGGTCACGCTGCTGCCGTTCTCGCTGTTCAGCGTGCAGGCCAGCGGCGCGGGCGAGCCTGTGAGCCTGGTGGTGCTGGTGGCGCTGCTGGTGTGCCTGATCCCCACCACCATTGCAGGCTTGCTCAGCGCCATTGGCGTGGCAGGCATGAGCCGCATGATGCAGGCCAATGTGATCGCCACCTCGGGCCGCGCGGTGGAGGCGGCGGGCGATGTGGACGTGCTGCTGCTGGACAAGACCGGCACCATCACCCTGGGCAACCGGCAAGCCAGCCAGTTCGTGTCTGCGCCCGGGGTGACCGATGCCGCATTGGCCGACGCCGCCCAGTTGGCATCGCTGGCCGACGAAACTCCCGAAGGCCGCAGCATCGTGGTGCTGGCCAAGCAGAAGTTCAACCTGCGCGAGCGTGACCTCTCCAGCCTGCAGGCACAGTTTGTGCCCTTCACTGCGCAAACACGTATGAGCGGTGTGGACTTGCCCGGCCCGCGCCTGCTGCGCAAAGGTGCCGCAGACGCCATCCGCAAGCATGTGGAGGCGCTGGGCGGTCGCTTCCCTACCGCCGTGCAGACTGCGGTGGACGATGTATCGCGCCGCGGCAGCACCCCACTGGTGGTGGCCGATGGCGCGCAGGTGCTGGGCGTGGTGGAGCTCAAAGACGTGGTCAAGGGCGGCATCAAGGAGCGCTTTGCCGAGCTGCGCCGCATGGGCATCAAGACCGTGATGGTGACGGGCGACAACCGCCTGACGGCCGCCGCGATTGCGGCCGAGGCGGGTGTGGACGACTTCCTGGCCGAGGCCACGCCCGAGGCCAAGCTGCAGCTCATCCGCAGCTACCAGGCCAATGGCCAGCTGGTGGCCATGACGGGCGACGGCACCAACGATGCCCCCGCCCTGGCCCAGGCCGACGTGGCCGTGGCCATGAACACCGGCACCCAGGCCGCCAAGGAGGCGGGCAACATGGTGGACCTGGACAGCAACCCCACCAAGCTCATCGAGATCGTGGAGACCGGCAAGCAGATGCTGATGACGCGCGGCTCACTCACTACCTTCAGCATCGCCAACGACATTGCCAAGTACTTCGCCATCATCCCCGCGGCGTTTGTTACCACCTATCCGCAGCTGTCGGCGCTGAACTTCATGCACCTGGCCAGCCCTTCGTCGGCCATCCTGTCCGCCGTGGTGTTCAACGCGCTGATCATCATCTTTTTGATCCCGCTGGCCCTGAAGGGCGTGGCCTACCGCGCCGTGGGCGCCGCCGCGCTGCTGCGCCGCAACCTGGCCATCTACGGGCTGGGGGGCATGGTGGTGCCATTCATTGGCATCAAGTTGATTGACATGGTGTTGGCCGCAGCCGGGTTGATCTGAACCAGGACCTCCCCCTGTGTCGCTTCGCGCCTTCCCCCTCCTCTCGCTTCGCTGCGCTACGCGGGGAGGGGGACGACACCCTCGCTGCGGGGCGGCCCTTGCTCGGTGTCCCCTGGCCTTGGCCGCGCCAGTCTGATGCGCAGCTCCCGGAATTTCATTGAAAGGAAAATCGTATGCCTATCCGCATTCCCCGCGACGACGTACCCGCCAGCACCGGCGGCGTGTTGCGCCCCGCCCTCACCCTGTTTGTCGTGCTGTCCCTCGTCACCGGCCTGCTCTACCCGCTGGCCGTCACGGGCGTGGCACAAACCGCCTTCCCGCACCAGGCCAACGGCAGCCTCATCACCCAGGATGGCAAGGCCGTGGGGTCCGAGCTGATCGGCCAGTCGTTCACCGAACTCGGACACTTCTGGGGCCGCCCTTCGGCCACCGCGCCCATGCCCTACAACGCATCGGCCTCGGGTGGCTCCAACCTGGGCCCCACCAACCCGGCGTTGACCGATGCCGTTAAGGCACGCACTGAAGCGCTGCGCGCTGCCGACCCCGGCAACACCCGTCCCGTGCCCGTGGACCTGGTCACCGCATCGGCCAGTGGGCTGGACCCACACATCAGCCCGGCGGCCGCCGCCTACCAGACCGAACGCGTGGCCCGTGCCAGGGGCCTGCCAGTGGCACAAGTGCAAGCCTTGGTGCAGCAGCACACCGACACCCCCTGGTTGGGCCTGCTGGGCGAGCCGCGTGTGAACGTTTTGGCCTTGAATCTGGCACTCGATTCGCTATCAAATAAATAGCTATCAGCGCAATTGATACTAGCGCTTGAGGCCTATTCGACATCAAATTGGTGGATACACTGTGCCCATGCAGGATCGCCCCGACCCCGACGCGCTGCTGCAGCGCATCCAGCAAGAGCAGGCCCAGCAGCAGCGCGGGCGGCTCAAGGTGTTTTTTGGCGCCTGCGCCGGGGTGGGCAAGACCTTTGCCATGCTGTCCGCCGCCCGGGCGGCACAGACGCAGGGCCTGCCCGTCACCATCGGCGTGGTCGAGACGCATGGCCGTGCCGACACCGACGCACAGACCGCGCACCTGCCCCGCCTGCCGCTGCGCGCCCTGCCCTACAAAGACCGCACCCTGCCCGAATTTGACCTGGACGCCGCCCTGGCCTGGGGCGCGGAGCACCCCGAAGGCCTGGTGCTGCTGGACGAGCTGGCCCACAGCAATGTGGCCGGATCGCGCCACCCCAAGCGCTGGCAAGACGCCGAAGAACTGCTGGCCGCAGGCATCGACGTGTGGTCCACCATGAACGTGCAGCACCTGGAGAGCCTGAACGACATCGTGAGCGGCATCACCGGCATCCGCGTGTGGGAGACGGTGCCCGACCAGTTCTTTGACGCGGCCGACGAAGTGGTGGTGGTGGACCTGCCGCCCGACGAGCTGCTGGCGCGCCTCAAAGCTGGCAAGGTCTACCTGCCCCAACAGGCCGAGCGCGCCGCCGCCAACTTCTTTCGCAAAGGCAACCTGCTGGCCCTGCGCGAGCTGGCCCTGCGCCGCACCGCCGACCGGGTGGACGACGAAATGCGCGCCTACCGCCGCGCCAGCAGCACCACGCATGAGGCCGTGTGGCCCAACCGCGAGGCCCTGCTGGCCTGTGTGGGCACGGGCGACAACGCCGAAAAAGTGGTGCGCAGTTGCGCCCGCCTGGCCGCCCAGCTCGACCTGCCCTGGCACGCCGTGCATGTGGAAACGCCCGAGCAGCAAGGCCAGTCGGCCACCCTGCACCCGCAGGTAGAGCGCACGCTGAAGATCGCCCAGCAACTGGGCGCCGCCGCCTGCGCGGTGCTGCCAGCCGCGCAGCCCGCCCAGGCTTTGGTGCGCTATGCGCGCGAACACAACCTGGTGCGCGTGGTCATGGGGCGCAGCACCCGGCGCTGGCCGTGGCAGGCCACGCTGGCCGAGCAGATCGGACAAAGTGCCAGTGACCTGGACCTGCTGCAGGTGGGCACACTGCCTGGCCGCGATGCCGCTACAGACCGGAAAGCCCCCCGCACCAGCACCGCAGCCCCTCGCGCTGCATTCTGGCCGGGCTATATCGCCGCCGCGCTCGCCTGCTGCATCGCCGCTGTCATTGCGACACCGCTGGCCAACGTGCTGGAGCTGACCAACATCGTCATGCTGTTTCTGCTGGTGGTGGTGGGCGTGGCCCTGCGCTTTGGGCGCGGCCCTGCCATCATGGCGGCGTTTTTAGGCGTAGGGTTCTTTGACTTTTTCTTTGTGCCGCCCCGCTTCAACTTTGCGGTGAGCGATGCGCAGTACGTCGTCACCTTTGCTGTGATGCTGGTGGTAGCCCTGGTGGTGGGCCAGCTCACCGCCGGGCTCAAGGTGCAGGCCGAGGCCGCCACCGAGCGCGAACACCGCGTGCGCAGCCTGTACGACATGGCGCGTGACCTGTCTGCTGCCCTGCTGCCCGAGCAGGTGGCCGAGATTGGCGCGCGCTTCATCACGGGCGAGTTCGGCGCGGGCAGCACGCTGGTGGTGGCCGACGATGACAACCGCCTGCAAGTGCTGCCCGGAGGCACCGCCCCCGTGGACATGGCCGTGGCGCAATGGGCGTTTGAGCGCGGCGAGCCCGCAGGCCGCGGCACGGACACCTTGCACTCCAGCCCCACGTTGGTGCTGCCGCTCAAGGCGCCCATGCGCATCCGTGGCGTGCTGGTGGTGGCCATGCCGCAAAGCCAAGTGCCGGGCGTGGAACCGCGCCGCCTGCTGCAGACCTGCGCCTCGCTGCTCGCCATTTCGCTCGAACGCATCCACTACATCGACGTGGCGCAAAAGAGCACCGTGCAGATCGAGTCCGAGCGGCTGCGCAACTCGCTGCTCTCGGCCATCTCGCACGACCTCCGCACGCCGCTGGCCTCGCTGGTCGGCCTGGCCGAATCGCTGGCCATGGTGCAGCCGCCCCTGCCTGCCCATCAACAAGAGCTGACCGGCGCCATCCAGCAATCCGCCCAGCGCATGAGCGCGCTGGTCAACAACCTGCTGGACATGGCCCGCCTGGAGGCCGGGGCCGTGCAGCTCAACAAGGCCTGGCAGCCGCTGGAAGAAGTGGTGGGCAGCGCCCTGGCCGCCAGCGCCCCCGCCATCGCGGCGCACCGGGTCGAAGTGACTCTGCCCGACGACCTGCCATTGCTGCAGATCGATGCCGTGCTGATGGAGCGCGTGCTGGTCAACCTGCTGGAAAACGCCGCCAAGTACACACCCGCAGATACCACCATCCACATCAGCGCGCAGCCCCAAAGCGACGCGGTGGCACTGACCCTCACCGACGAAGGCCCCGGCCTGCCCAAAGGCCGCGAAGAGCTGCTGTTTGAAAAGTTCGAGCGCGGCGCCCGCGAAAGCGCCACGCCCGGTGTGGGCCTGGGGCTGGCGATTTGCCGCGCCATCGTGCAGGCGCATGGCGGCAGCATCCGGGGCGATACGATCCACAACGCACAGGGCCAGCCTGCAGGTGCGTGCTTTACGCTGCTGCTGCCACGCGGCACACCGCCCACCGACTTGGGCGATGACACCGACGCCTGACACCCTTGCATCCATGCCATGCCATGACCGACCTGCCCACGCACATCCTCATTGTTGAAGACGAAGCCGATATTCGCCGCTTTGTGCGCCTGACGCTGGAGAGCGAAGGCCACACCGTGCACGAGGCCGCCACCCTGCAGCGCGGCCTGATCGAGGCCGGTACCCGCCGCCCCGACCTGGTGGTGCTGGACCTGGGGCTGCCCGATGGGGATGGCGTGGACTTGATCCGCGACCTGCGCACCTGGTCGGCCATGCCCATCATCGTGCTCTCGGCCCGCAGCGCCGAAGCCAGCAAGATCGCGGCGCTGGATGCCGGGGCCGACGACTATCTGGTCAAACCTTTTGGCTCGGGCGAACTGATGGCACGCGTGCGCGCGCAGCTGCGGCGCAGCCAAAGGACATCCGGCGCCGAAGCCACACCCGTCATTCAGTTCGGCCCCATCACCCTGGACCTTGCCCGCCGTACGGTGGAGCGCCGCACGCAAAGCAATGGCGAAGGCGATGGCAGCGAGGCCCTGCACCTCACGCCCATCGAATACAAGCTGCTCACCTACCTGGCCTCCCAGCCCGACCGCGTCATCACCCACGCCCAATTGCTCAAAGCCGTGTGGGGCCCAGGCCATGCTGAAGACACGCACTATGTGCGCGTGCACATGGCCAACCTGCGCAAGAAGGTGGAGGACAACGCCTCCATGCCCCGGCATTTGCGGACCGAGGCGGGCATCGGCTACCGGTTCGTACCCTGACGCCAACTCACGAACTGCGCGCACCAGTGCAACGCAACGCTCGCTCCCCCGCCACGCGCAGCCGCTCATGCAGCGACGCGGGCGCCAGCACCTCAAACTCCACATCCAGCGCCATCAGCCAGAACACCATGGCATCGCTGGCGGGGCATTGCAGCTGGCACCGCTGTCCATCGGCCAGCGTGGTGACCACACCAGCCGACTGCGGAATGCGCCGCACCATTTCAGCGTAGGGCGCATGCAGCACCACCCGGGCCTGGTCGGGATGCGGCGCCACGGTGATGGAGCGCGTTACGTAGGCCTTGAGGTCACCGCCGTCCGGCCCAGGGCGCGGCACAAAATGCGCGCCAACATCCAGCTTTGCCACCATGCGGTCGATGCGGAAGGTGCGCCAGTCACCACGGTCGCAGTCCCACGCCACCAGGTACCAGCGCATGCCGGTGTGCACCACGCCCTGTGGCTCCACCGAGCGCTGGGTGGCACGCCCCTTGCCATCTTCGTACGAAAAAATTAGCCGCAATTGGTCGCGACAGGCCGATGCCAGCGTGGCCAGCAGCGAGACCTCCACCACCGGCCCGGTGCGGTCCAGCGGCAGGATGGTGGAGCGCAGCGCGTCCACCTGCTCACGCAGCCGCAGGGGCATGGCCTGCTCCAGTTTCACCAAGGCGCGCAATGCGGGTTCTTCAATGCCACCGACGGCCCCCGCAGTGGCGGTGCGCAGCGCAATCGACACGGCCAGGGCTTCTTCATCGTCAAGCAGCAGCGGGGGCAGCGCCTGCCCCGCACGGAAGGCATAGCCGCCCGCCACGCCACTGCTGGCCTGCACCGGGTAGCCCAGCTGGCGCAGGCGATCGATATCGCGGCGCAGCGTGCGTGGGTGCACTTCCAGCCGCTCGGCCAGCTCGGGGCCTATCCAGTGGCTGCGGGTTTGCAGCAGGGACAGCAGGCGCAACAGGCGTGTGGACGAGGTGAGCATGCCGCCACTGTACGTCGAATCGAGGACCGAAATTGTCCGCAATGGTTCTTACAGTGACTCCACCTTTTCTTCCACCACTTGCAAGGAGTTCTTCATGTCCATCGTCCTGTACTGGCACCCCATGTCCAGCGCCACCCCCATCGGCTGCGCGCTTACCGAACTGGGTGTGCCGCATGAGCGCATCAAGATCGACATCCGCACCGGCGAGCAGCGCCGCCCCGACTACCTGGCCCTCAACCCGAACGGCAAGGTGCCCACGCTGACGGTGGACGGCGCACCGATGTTTGAGGCCCTGGCCATCCACCTGTGGTTGGGACACCGTTTTGGCGTGGAGCGCGGCCTGTGGCCCGCAGGCGGTACACCCGAGGCGTTGCAGGCCCTGTCGTGGTGCACGTGGTCGTATGTGACCTATGGCGCGCTGGTGGGTCGCCTGCGTGTGGCCACCCAAGGCGAAGAGGTGTGGCGCAACGCCGCCCAGGCAGAGACCGTTCTGCGCCAGCTGAGCGAGTTGCTGGCCCTGCTGAATGCGCGACTGGCCCAGCAACCCTGGATGCTGGGGGCGAGCTACTCGTTGGTGGATCTGGTGGTGGGCTCAGTGGTGGGCTATAGCCAGTACCTGGGTGCCCCTGTCAACGCACATCCGTATGTGCAAGCCTGGCTGGCCCGGGTGCAGGCGCGCCCGGCGATGCAGATTGAGGCCTAAGAGCCTGAGAGTCTTTTATCCATGCCCGCCTTGCACGCCAAAAAGCCCCGGATCTTCGTTGCAAATGCTCGCCATAGCCCGAGCTATGGCTGTGCTTTGCGCCTCGATCCGAGGCGTTTTCGCGCGCCTTTCGGGCTTGGCTAAAAGACTCTCAGCCTCTGAGCGCGCGGTCGATTAAGCGCGCTGTTACAGCAGCACGATGTCGTACTGCTCCTGCCCCATCGCGCTTTCGGCCTGCAGCGAGATGGGTTTCTTGATGAAGTCCGAGAGACCGGCCAGGTGCTGACTTTCCTCGTCCAGGAACAGCTCCACCACCCGGGCCGACGCCACCACACGGAACTCGCGCGGGTTGAACTGGCGCGCTTCGCGCAGGATCTCCCGCAGGATGTCGTAGCACACGCTGCGCGCGGTCTTCACGCTGCCTTTGCCTTGGCAGACCTCGCAGGGCTCGCACAGCATGTGGGCCAGGGATTCACGGGTGCGCTTGCGGGTCATCTCTACCAGGCCCAGTTGCGAGAACGTGCCAGACGACATGGTCTTGACCCGGTCGCGGGCGAGCTGCTTCTTGAACTCCGACAGCACCGCCTGCTGGTGGTCGTCGCGCACCATATCGATGAAGTCCACGATGATGATGCCGCCCAGATTGCGCAGGCGCAGCTGGCGCGCGATGGCCTGGGCGGCCTCCAGGTTGGTCTTGAAGATGGTGTCATCGAAGTTGCGCGCGCCAACGTAGCCGCCGGTGTTCACGTCGATGGTGGTCAGCGCCTCGGTCTGGTCCACGATGAGGTAGCCGCCCGACTTCAGATCGACCCGGCGGCCCAGGGCCTTGGCCACCTCTTCGTCGATGGAGTACAGGTCAAAAATGGGGCGCTCACCCTTGTAATGCTGCAGCTTGCCGGCGGCTGCGGGCATGAACTCCTGCCCGAACGCGCGCAGGCGCTGGAACTGTTCCATCGAATCAATGCGGATGGTCTGCGTGTGGTCCCCCACCAGGTCGCGCAGCACGCGCTGCAGCAGGTCCAGGTCCTGATGCAGCAGCGATTTGGCTGGTTGCTTGAGCGACGCCTCCTTGATGCGTGCCCAGGTCTTGCGCAGGTAGGCAATGTCTTCGGCCAGCTCGGCGTCGGTGGAGTCCTCGCCATTGGTGCGCAGGATGAAGCCGCCGCCCCCACCCGTGGACTTGTCGCCCACCAGCGCCTGCAGCCGCGCTCGCAGCGCATCGCGCTCCGCAGGCGGGATTTTTTGCGACACGCCCACATGGTCGTCCTGCGGCAAAAACACCAGCAGGCGACCGGCAATGCTGATCTGCGTGGACAGTCGCGCGCCCTTGGTGCCGATAGGATCCTTGATGACCTGCACCATCAGCGCCTGGCCTTCGAACACCTGCTTTTCGATGGGCACCTGTGGCTCGTTTTTGCGGGCGAATGCGGGCGGCTCGCCATCGGGCTGGCGCTGCCACACATCGGCCACATGCAAAAAGGCCGCGCGCTCCAGGCCAATATCGATGAAGGCCGACTGCATGCCTGGCAGCACGCGGGAGACCTTGCCCAGGTAGACGTTGCCCACCAGGCCACGTTCCAGCGTGCGCTCCACATGCAGTTCCTGCACGGCGCCGTGCTCGACGATGGCCACACGGGTTTCCTGGGGCGACCAGTTGATCAGGATGTCTTGTTGCATGGCTCTGGAACCTGTTGTTCTTGCTTATAGGGAGAAGCCTGCGGCACGGAGCAGCTGTGCGGTCTCGTACATCGGCAGCCCCATGATGCCCGAATAGCTGCCCGCCAGGTGTTCCACATACGCCGCCGCCCTGCCCTGGATGCCGTAGGCGCCCGCCTTGCCCAGCGGCTCGCCCGTGGCCACATACGCATCAATCTGCGCCGGGGTCATCGCAGCAAAGGTGAC